>DATFDO010000195.1:0-29877 GCA_035252045.1 Pseudonocardiaceae bacterium | reverse complement strand
ACGCGCAACGTGAGCAGTGCCGCGTAGTCCTCGTCAGCGAAGTCTGTGAGCCGACTCACCATGCAGGTAACTCCCGACGTGATAATATCGTGTCATGATACATCGGCGCGGATGTCGAAGCGTGGTGGACCCCGGCGATCGGGCGCCTTTGCCGTCGTTCTTGATCGCCCCCGCGCCGAGTCTCGCTGACAAAGTCTTCAACGCAACCAATTGCATAGGTGGTGAAAAATGACTACTGAGACCGTAAGGTCGCATCCGGACCTCGCTGAATGGTCAGTCAACAAAAAGGGCCCGCAAAAAACCGCGCCAGCTACCCGCGCCGTCGACGGGCTGACCTTTCTAACCGGGCTTTATCTCGCGATTTCTCCATGGGTGGTCGGGTTCGATAGATTCACCACGCTGACTGTCAACAATCTGATCGTTGGTGCCGCTTTAGCGATCCTCGCCCTCGGCTTCGTCCGTCCCTACGGTTCGGCTCGCCGTATGGCGTGGGCTGCGCCGGTGATCGGAGTGTGGACCATCATCGCTCCCTGGGTGGTCTACGGGAACGTCGCCACCACGGCGACGATCTGGAGCAACGTGGTGACCGGCGTGGTCGCCGTGCTGGTGGGCCTGGCGGTGATGGCCCTGGGTATGCGTCGAAGCCACTGATCAGCCGGCCGTAGCCGCTGTCGAGGAACACGCGGGGTTGTTGCGGGGAAGGCGGAAGTCCCCGCAACAACCCCGCATTCATGAACGCAGGAGAGCTCCGCCAATGCCAATGGTCGAGTGCGCTTTCGAACTGGTCGAAGCGGCCACAAGGACAGATTCGAAGAGCTGGCCCGAAATAATGTCGGGCTAGAATTGCCAGCTATGTCCCAGGTCACCGCCGTGGACGACTGCGACGAGATCACCGGCCAGGACGAGGGAATGGCCTGGGAGTAGGTGAGCGCCAGCAGCGTGAGGTGACGGGGACAGTGGAGTGCTCAGTGCCTGTCGCGCGGGAGTACGGCGTTGCTGCGCAGCGCTACCCGGGTGCCCACCGAGTCGTCGTCGGGCGCGCCGACGGTGACGGTGTCCATGCAGGCCTGCATGATCGGAATGCCGCGGCGGCGGTTTTCGTCCTCGATGGGTGGCGGGCGCCAGCGACCGTGGTCGCGCACGATGATGGTGACCCGATGCTGTCCGGGCGGTGTTGCCTGGATCTCCCCACGGATGTCCACCATGCCGGGTGCTTGGTCGAGATAGGCATGTTCGACGGCGTTGGATACGGCCTCATTGACGGCTAGCACAATGTCGTCAAGTTGACCGGCGGGCCAGGACCAGTCGGCAAGCCAGCGGCGCAGCGCAGCTCGGGCCACCGAGATGGACACTGCGTCGGCCGGCAAGGCCAAGTTCAGCACCTCACGCGGGTCCCGAGAGGGAGGTTGATAATCAGAACGCTCGCCACGGCTTGGCTGACCCTGGGATGTTGCCGGCGGCAAGATCTCTTCGGGGTTAACAGTCGGTGGCATTTCCGGCGATTGTCCTGCCTTCCCGCACTTGCCGCAACGTGGAACCGGTCATACCCGCGAACCCGCGCAGGCAACATGATCATGATGGCGCGTGCAGCGCGTCCTCGACGGTGATGAAAAGGGCCAGGACATCGTCCAGTCCGGTCACCTGGATGGGGCGGATCACGGGTCGGGTGTGATCGACCACAATTCGCAGCGGATCGCGGCGCTGCTGAGCGGCCTGGGTGACGTCAACCAGAGTTTGCAGCCCCTTTGAGTCCATGAAGGTCACCTGAGTCAGGTCAATCACCAACATCTCGCCGTCGCGCAGGTCCTGGAACCCGGCGGCAACTGCGGTGCGCAATCGATCAATAGTGAGCAAATCGATCTCCCCGGCCACCGTGACCACCAGCGCCATGCTAGTAGCGTGGGTGACCCGGGCAGTGTGGATCCGCACCAGCTGCTCATCGGCCGGACCCAGCCCACCGCTGAGATCGGCATCGGGGTCGCCAATCCCTGACTCGTGCACCTCAGCACCATAGGCCCCATCCCAGCAACGGCAATACAGATCACCTCATTGGCTAGGCCGGTCCCATCTCGCACAAAGCGCCTGGAAGTCGGCACGACACGAACCGGTGGACCGGGGGTGCCGATAAGTCACCCATACGAGGCGACCTGGGCGAAGGCGGCGGTCAGGTGATGACCGGGCCTGGTGATGAGTTAATGGAGGCGGGGGCCCTGGATCTCACGTGCAGGGCCTGGGATCGCGGCGGTGGCGGAGTTAGTTGATCAGGACGGTGGGCCCGATGGTCGCACCTGCGAGGTCGGTAGTCCAAGGTGCTCGGCGATGTCGCCGGTTCGCGGCGAGTGGTCGTGCTGTCGGGACACCTGCCCAGCCGCGGTCGTGATGGCCAAGTGGAGCTCGTTGACGCGGCACGGCACGTGCGTGGACCACCCGTGATCGCGGAAGTATCGGCGGAGTTCGCCGGTGATCGTGGGGACGGCGAAAGCCAGGAAATGGGAGCCGCGGGCGGGTTCGAAGCGGTCCACGGCGTTGATCAAATCCCAGGGTGGCGACCTGAATCAGGTCGTCTTGGGGCTGCCCGCTACTGAACGACCTCGGCCAACCTCGTCGCCAACGCATACAACACTGACAGGTTGTGTCGACCCGTACCCGCCGGATTGCCACTCCGCTTCAGCATGTACGCCACCGACAGTCAGACCCAAGGCTATGCGTCATCCGTGCCGATCACGACCTCGTGCAGCGGGCAATCGTCACTGACGAGGTCGCGTAGCCAACCAGCGCGTAGCGCTGCTCCTTTCGATAAGACACGCGCTGGGTCTCTGCATGTGCAACCCAACTTGCGCGCATCCTCAGTCCCCGGCAGCTTGTTGTGTGTCGTCTTGAACTTGAGGGACAGCTCACGCCGATCTGGGTACCGTCCGTTTTGTCCAAGCGGCTGGTTCTTGCTGCTCACCAGCCGAGCGTACCGAGCCTCGCAGGTTGTCCGTAACGTGACCGCCGAATTGCGCCTGAACGCAGCGCGCCGAGCGCGATCGTCGCCACCCACCGCTCGACAACACACTTCGCGAGCAAGTTGGGGAACATAGCTGCGCGCACGACAGCCCAGCCGACATACGTCCCACTGGCCCGCGATCCCCCATGACTGGCACGACCCGTGCGGCCGTTGTTGATGCGGCGAGGGGATTTCCTCACCGCATCCGTGATGCGAGATGTTTCTTCCCCCCGCCATGCGAACTCTCCGCCGTCGAATCGGCGCTGAGCGCCTCCCGACCGTGGCGCAGGGCCTGCAGGTTGATGCCGTTGTCCACGGGGGCAGTGGTGAGGGTCAGGTGGATTGTTCTCCCCAGGATGAGGTGCACCGGGCGCGCTTCACGCGCCCGCGCCGTGCAATGCCGCGTTTCAGATCAGCTATTTAATGATTTCGGACGCCTCCGGAACAGGGAAAGCCCCCGTTGCGGAGCCGGCGAAGTCTGATCACATCGGGTCTCACTGAATTGCTGGTTTGGCGAAGGTGGCGGCCGTTGCTGGCGAGAAGTCGACGCCGACCCAGGGCTCGTCGCCCACGACCCAGCCGTCGTGGCCGGGAGCGATCGAATAGGCGTCGCCGGGGTTGATCTCGATCTCGCTGCCGTCATCCTGACGGACCCGCAGGGTCCCCGAGATGGCATAGCCGGCGTGCAGGACCTGGCAGCTGGCCGTCCCCGCGATCGGCTTGACGCACTCAGACCAGCGCCACCCGGGCTGCATCGTGGAGCGGGTGAGTGTGCACGACCCGACGGTGACGACCTCGACGCGGCCCTTCGGGAATTCCCGGACCTCGCTGGCGGAATCGATGTTCTTGCTGTCGGCCATGGTGCTGTTCCTTCCGGATACGGACGCCGGTTGCGTCCACGAAAGGCATCGTTGGACAGACCGCTTCAGGCCCGCTCCCGGGACGCTATAGGGCGGCTTTCGATTCCTTGGGAGTCGCCGTGATCCGTTTGTAAGGTGCCACTTGTGGAGTTCAAGGTGCTGGGTCCCCTGCAGGTGATGCAGGACGTCGACGCCCTTGAGCCCGGCAGCCCCAAGCAGCGGGCGCTGCTGATCGACCTGCTCGTCCACCACGGCGAGGTTGTGTCCCGAGACCAACTGATCGAGGATCTGTGGGCCGGCAGCCCCCCCACCACCGGCCTCGGCGTGTTGCAGAACTACGTGTCGCAACTGCGTAAGGCGATCGGTCCCGGCCTGCTCGCCACGCGGGGCCAGGGTTACGCCCTCGACATCGACCCCGAGGCCCTCGACAGCGTCCGGTTCGAGCGGCTGGTGCAGGAGGCGCGCGCCGCCCGGGCTGCGGGCGATCCTGACGCCGCAGCTGCCCTCCTTCGGGAGGCCCAAGCGTTGTGGCGCGGTCCCGCGCTGGCCGACGTAGCCGGCGAGCCGTTTGCCCTGCCCGAGATTGCCCGCCTCTCCGAACTCCGCGCTGCTGCGGCTGAGCTCGAGGTCGAGGTGGAACTCGATGCGGGCCGCCACCGGGAAGTTGTCGCCCGCCTGGAGCGGCTTCTGGCCGACCATCCACTTCGGGAACGGCTCTGGGTGCTGCTGATGCTCGCGCTGTACCGGTCGGGCCGCCAGGCCGAGGCCCTGCAGGCCTACCGCAAGGCTCGCAAGCTTCTGGGCGACGAGCTCGGGATCGAGCCGGGCAGCGAGCTGCGCGAGCTCGAATCGGCCATCCTGCGCCAGCGGCCCGAGTTGCTGGCCACGGCCGCCCTGATGGCTCCCGCCCCGGCTCAGGGGGCCGGACCGTGGGCACCGGGAGTTCGGGTGCCCGTCCCGGCGCCGCCGGCGACGACCATGGTTGGACGGGCCGAGGAGCGATCCTTCCTGGCCGCCTTCGTCGACGATGTCCGCGCTGCTCGCCGCCACGGCCTGCTTCTCTTGCAAGGCGAACCGGGAATCGGCAAGACCCGCCTGCTCGCCGAGCTCGCCGCCAGCGTCGCGGCCGCCGACGGCCGGGCGCTGTCTGGCCGGGCCTATGAGGCGGAACGGGGTCGCCCCTACAGCGCCTGGGTCGATGCCATCCGCTCGACACCGCTGCCGCCCCTGCCCGACCGGCTGCGCTCCGACCTCACGCCACTCCTTCCCGAATTGTCCGGCGCGCCTACCGACCTGGAAGACGAGCGCCGTCTCTACGACGCTGTCGCCTCGCTGTTGTCGCTGCTGGCCGGGTCCCGCCCGCTCGTTGTCATCCTCGACGACATCCACTGGCTCGACGAGGCATCGGTCGGGTTGCTCCACTTCACAATCCGTGCGCTCGGCGGGGCAGGAGTTGTGTTCGCCGCCGCCGCCCGGGCCGGGGAACTTGAGGTCAACGCCACCGTCCGCCGGCTGGTCCGAGACCTCGACCGCCACGGCCAGCTTGCCGCGACCGTTGTGCCGCCGCTCTCACCGGACGCCGTCCGGGCGCTGACCGAGTCGGTGGCGGCCGGCGTCGACCCGTCCCCGGTGGTGGCGGCCAGCAACGGCAACCCGCTGCTCGTCGTGGAGATGGCCCGCGCTCTGGCCCGGGGCGAGGACGTGTTCTCCGGCCGGGTGGAGGCCCTCATCGGCGACCGTGTGGGAAGCCTCGGCGACATCGCCGGCTCACTTGTGCCGTGGCTGGCCGCCTTCGGGCGCGATGTCGGCCCCAGCCTGTTGGCCGACCTCGCCGGCCTGCCCACAGCCGATCTGCTCGCGCCGCTGGAGGAGCTCGAACGGCACGACATCCTGCGCGCCACACCCGACGGGACCTACGACTTCAGCCATGACCTTCTGCGGGAGGTCTCGTACCGCCGGCTCTCGCCCCCCCGCCGCCAGCTGCTGCACCACCGGATCGCGGCGGTACTCCACGGTATGCCCGACCCGGACCTTATCCTCGCCGCCGACGTCGCCCGCCACGCCGACGAGGGCGGAGACAGCCGCATCTGCGCTGCCGCGTGCGTCCGGGCCGCATCCCGGTGCCTGTCCGTATGCGCCTACGCCGAGGCCGAAGCGCTCCTCGAACTCGGCCGCCGTCATGCCGCCCGCCTGGACCCCGACGACAGCATCCCGATCCAGGTGCAGCTCCTGCAGCTCTTCCTGCACCCCGGTCTGCGCCTGCGCCAGCCCGGCGACCTCGCCCGTGACCTCGCTGAGCTATGCGCCGCAGCTCAGCGCCACGGCCGGGTAAGCGACTTCGCCACGGCGCTGCACCTGCTCGCTCGGGTGTACCACCTGAGCTGGGGTGACGTCCCCCGGGCCCGGGCGCTCCTGCTGCGGGCGGCCACGGTCCTGGAGAAGGTGAGCGGGCAGCCCGACCTGGAGCCGTTGCTGGAAAGCGCCCGCTGCCTGGCCCTTCTGGAGATGGACATGCCCCGCACTCGGCAGGTCTTCGAGGAGCTGGCCGCCATCGGCCCGGTAATCGTCGAGTCGATGCGTTACCAATGGGGACTGGGACTCGTGCTGTGCTGGGCCGGCGACACCGCCGGCGCCCGGGCTGCCCTGCAGCAGGCACGCAACCTCGCCGCCAAAGGCGGCGACCACTGGGCCGAGTTCGAATGTTCAGCCCGCCTGGCCATGCTCGAGATCGAGGCCGGCGCCGCGCAGACTGCCGTCCAGCTGGCCTCCGAGCTGGGATCACTCGCCCTCAGGCTGGGACCCGGCGGGAGCGAGGAGGCATTCGCGGGCGCCGTCCAGGCCCTCGCCCGCCTGTCCGCCGGCGAGCCGGGCGCAGCCACCCAGGTGGACGCCGCCGTCGCACGGCTCGACCAGATCGACGCCCGGTACCTCATGCCCGAGGTCCTCAACGTCTCGGCGCAGATGGAGTACGCCCGAGATCACCGGACCAGAGCCCGTGCGCAAGCAGAGCAGGCGCTCGCGCTGGCGCTGTCGGTGGACCGGCCACTCGAAGCCGGGCGGGCACACGCCGTTCTAGCCTGTCTGGCGGCCCAGGATCGTTCCCCCGAGGATGCCATCGGCCACATCGACGCTGCACGACAAGCGGGCAGCAACCAGCTGACCGCCGGCGCGGACGCCTGGCTGCGGGACGCGCAGGAAATGCTGGCCCCGCGACGGGGATGAGCAATGAGGAGGACAGGTGGCTGTTGTCATCGTTGAGGAAAAGTTCGACCCACCAATCGATCTGTCACAGGGCAGCCCCGTGGCGGACAAGGTGTCACCCTGCCTGCCCGTCTACGACGTCCACTGGTTGAGCTCCTACATCGCCCGCGACGGCACCCGCTGCGTGTGCGTTTACGAGGCGCCCGACGCCGAAGCCGTCCGACGGACTTACCGGGCCGCCGGCGTTCCCTTCGAGAACGTCTGGACGGCGAATCCATTACACCGCAAAGAAGGCCACACCGAGGATTAGCGTTCTCGGGCCTGCCCTTCATTAGGGAGCGGCTATCCGGCCGGTTCGCTCGGCTACAAAAAGGTTGATAGGACCCATATCGCCCCGTCAAGACGAGTGAGCCATCGCGATGGACTCATCAGCGGCTTGCATGATGAATCTCGCGACCTGCAGTGGGCTGGATACTATGCCGAGGTGGCTGGCTCTGATCGAGTCGATACGCCCGGGTGGGGCCGCTCGTTGGGCGATCTCACGTTGAGTATCCGGGTGGAATAATTGGTCCTCACTGAAAATCAGGTACCACGTCGGGAACTGCTTCCAAGCGGGTACCGTTGTAATCTTCGCGGAAAATAGGGCGCCTGATATAGGCGCCGCAGTGGCGGCGATCGCATCGGCGTCGGGCCGGAAGACATCTGGGCAGACAAACTCAGGGAACTTGTCGCGCCGGATAATGAGAAACGGTGGCTTTTCGTTCGCATCGATAGGTACCATGAACTTTGCTGCAGGAGTCGGGTGTTTCGCAAGCATGTCGGCCATGGTTTCATTGATATCGAAGGCGAATCCGGCCACGTATACCAGGCTGGCGACGTTGGTCTTTTTCGACGCGGCCTGTGTGATCACTAAGCCACCGTACGTGTGGCCTACCACGACCGTTGACCCGTTGAGGGCACGCAGATCTCGCTCCACCGCCTTGACATCCTCCTCGAAGGAGGTCAGCGGCATCTGGCTGGCGACGACATTGAACTGCTGAAATTGGAGCCACTGGATGATCGGTGTCCAGACTGAACCATCAGATGCTCCGTGCACCAGCAGAACGTTCGGCCGGTGCCGCTGATTAGTCGATGTCATGATTTCCTCTCTCGGGTACATGGGAGTCGATACGCACACGCACCCTGCTCGGCTCTTTCTGCCGCGTGGACATGGGCCTCTGTCCTCCCCGCAGGATGGTTTGTTGACTGGCTGACGGTCTTCTGAATTGTGAACTCCAGGCTGACGTGAAGCTGATGCGGCGCTGAAACGGTCAGATTGGTCGGAGCAGAGCTGTCTCAACCGGGTGCTGCGGCGTCTCTGATAAGCGTGACCACAACGATGGGGGAACCTGCGGCGGCCGACCACGTGCAGGTGAGACTTCTCGGGCCGGTCGATGTGACGGTGGGCGGTATCGCCCGCCCGGTGTCGGGGCTGCGCCGCAAGGCCGTGCTGGCTGTCTTGGCGCTGCGCGCAGGCGAGATCGTCAGCACTGACCGTTTGATCGATACCGTGTGGGGCACCGCCGCACCAGCGACCGGGCTGAACACGCTGCAAAGCCATGTGTCGTATCTGCGCCGGGTGCTCGGCACGAAGGCCGCGATCGTGGCCCGTCCGCCCGGCTATGTCCTGGATCTCGACGGCGAGGCCACCGATGTCCAGGCCGCAGAACGTCTCATCCAGCGAGGCACGCAATCCACCGATCCGGTGCAACGCGTGGCTTATCTGCAGGCCGCACTGGCCTTCAGGCGGGGATCACCGCTGGTTGATGTCGCCGGCTTAGCGCAACTGGACGAACAGGCCCAACGCCTGGAACTGGTGTTGCTCCACGCCGAACAGGCTCTGGCCGAGACCCGCTTAGCGTTAGGCGAGCATGTCCGACTCGTGCCGGATCTGCGCCGACTAGTCCAGCAACACCCATTACACGAACAATGTCATCAACTGCTGATGCTCGCGCTGTATCGCGCCGGCCGCCAAGCCGACGCACTGGCGACCTACCAGCGGTTACGTCGCACCCTGGCAGATGAGCTGGGAATCGACCCCAGCCCGGCGCTGCGTGCGCTGGAAGCCGCCATCCTGCGCCAAGACGCCAGCCTCACCGCCTCACCCGTCGGTCCTGCCCCGGACGTGATTCCAGCGCAGCTGCCCGCCGGGGTGGCATTCTTCAGCGGCCGCCGTGACGAACTCGCCCACCTCGACGCCGTGCTTGCCGTTGATCAGACGCCACCAGCACAGTCGACTAAAACGGTCGTCTGCACAGTGTCGGGGACCGCAGGGATAGGCAAAACGACCCTGGTAGTGCAGTGGGCACACCGGGTGGCCCATCTATTCCCTGATGGGCAACTGTATGTGGATCTGCGCGGGTTCGACCCGTCCGGCACGGTCCTTAACCCGGCCGAGGCAATCCGCGGATTCCTGAGGGCATTTGGTGTTGCGACGGAGCGGATCCCGACCGGGCTGGCCGCCCAAAGCGGGCTGTACCGCAGCCTGCTGGCCGGCAAACGAGTACTTGTTGTGCTCGACAATGCCCGCGAGGTTGACCAGGTCCGCCCGCTGCTGCCCGGTGCCCCCGGGTGCCTGGCGATCGTGACCAGCCGCGATCAGCTCACCGGTCTGATTGCCACCGACGGCGCTCACCCCGTGAGCCTGGATCTGCTATCCCCCGTCGAAGCACGTGACCTGCTCATCGACCGTCTCGGAACAGACCGGGTGACCGCCGAACCGCAGGCCACCGACGACATCATCGACCGCTGCGCCGGGCTGCCCTTGGCTCTGGCCATCACCGCCGCGCGCGCTGCCACCCATCCTGGCTTTTACCTGCAGGTGCTGGCCAAAGAACTCACCGAGGAAGACACCCGCCTAGACGCCTTGGACACCGGCGAGGCCGCCACCAGCGTCCGCGCCGTGTTCTCGTGGTCCTACCAGGCACTCAGTCCGCCCGCGGCCAGACTGTTTCGGCTTCTTGGGCTCTACCGCGGCGCGGACATCTCCGTGCCCGCCGCCACCTGCCTTGCCAACCTGACCCCCCGCCGAACCCGACAGGCCTTGGCTGAACTGACCCGAGCTCAGCTGCTCATCCAGCGCATCCCCGGCCGCTATACCTTGCATGACCTGCTGCGCGCCTACGCCAGTCACCTCGCCAAGACTGAGCACGGTGACCACGATCAGCGCACCGCGCTCACCCGGCTATTCGACTACTACCTGCACACCGCCGCCGCCGCGATCGACATCCTGTATCCCGCAGACCACCACGACCGACCACGCATCGGCGCGCCCGGCACATGTCCCCGGCCGATGACCGACCCCACCGCCGCCCGAATCTGGCTGGACTCCGAACAGACCAACCTCACCGCAGTCATTACCCAGACCGCGACCCAGGGCTGGTCCCACCACACCACCCAGCTGGCCCACACCCTGTTCCGCTACCTCGAAATCGCTGTCCACCGCCACGAGGCGCTGACCGTCTACACCCACACCTGCCACGCCGCCCACCACATTGGAGACAAAACCACCGAAGCCCTCGCCCTGACCAACCTCGGTCTCGTTCACTATCAACACGGGCGTTGTCAGCAAGCCATCGACTACCACCAAGGCGCCCTCACCCTCTGCCGCGAAATCGACTTTCCCGCCGGGGAAGCCCTCGCCCTAACCCACCTCGGCGTCGTGTCCTGGCTCCAAGGCCAATACCAGCAGTCCGCCGACTACCAGCGGCGCGCCCTGACCATTAGTCACGACATCCGAAACCTCCGCGGCCAAATTCTCCCGCTCACCTATCTCGGTGTTGTGTCCTACCACCAAGGCCACTATCAACAGGCCGCAGAGCACCTCCAGAACGCCCTGACCATGAGCCACGACATCGGATACCTCCGCGGCCAAGCCCCCGCACTAATTCACACCGGCGCCCTGTACTACCACCAGGGCCACGACCAGCAGGCCGCCGACCACCTCCAGCAGGGCCTCAGGCTGTGCCGCGACAACGGCTTTCTCCGCGGGCAAGCCGTCGCGCTCAGCTATCTCGGCGCCGTGTTCTGTGACCAAGGCCATTACCAGCAGGCCGCCGGCCACCTGCAGCAGGCCCTTGCGCTGTGCCGAGACATCACCTTCCCCGCTGCCCAAGCCCTCGCGCTCACCCACCTTGGCGCCGTGTCCTACCACCAAGGCCATTACCAGCAGGCCATCAACCACCTCCAGCACGCCCTGGCCATCTGCCGCGACCTCACATTTCGCTTTGCAGAAGCCCTCGCGCTAACAAATCTCGGCCTTGTGTCCTGCCACCAAGGCCACTACCAACTGGCGATCAACCATCACGAGCACGCTCTGACCATCTGCCGCAACATCGGCGACCGGACGAGCCAAGCCAGAATCCTCAACAACCTCGACGAAGCCCAAACAGGCGAACAGTCAGCCTAACGAGGCTGCAATCACTACGCCGCCACTCCATGTTTTTCGACCAGTGCGACATAAACATGGCGCCTGCGTCCCAGCGAGGATGCGGTTTGTTCGGCGAGCCACCCTGACTGGCACGCGGCAATCTTGCAGACCTACGAGGCTCTGTCCCTCGGCGAGTCCTTCGTCCTCGTGACCGACCACGATCCGCTTCATCTGCGCGACGAGTTCGACATCGATCACCCCCGACAGCCACGGCTGGGAATAGCTCGATCAAGGTCCCGGAACGTGGCGGATCGCCATCAGCAAACTGGCCACCACCCCGCTGCCCCGCGTCGTCTGCGACACGACGAAGATCATCCATCACAGCCAGTCCGAGACGGGTGTCGCGTGGACCAGTTCACCGCTGGACCACACCGTCTGAGCTACCTCACCGTCCACCAACACCGTCAATCCCTCATCCTCAACCCGCCACCAGCATCGAATGGCGCAGGATCCGTTGGGACACCGCAAAGGTCATACCGGTTGACAACCCAGTCGAAGCCTCCGGCGTCGGTGGTGGCGCCGACGGCCCCGGATATCGAATATCGGTGTCATGGTCGTCCGGGCACAGGCGGGGGGTGCAGGACGGCCGCCCATGCGGTGGATACCTCGGGGCCGTAGTGGTGCCCGTGCCCGGGCGGCGGCTTGACGCCAACGATCATGTCGCAGGTGATTTGCCAGAAGGTCAGGAAGGGAAACCAGTGGACTTGCGGCACCACGTCAAGCCCGCGTGGCTCGTGCAACCAGTCGGGCTCGCGCCAGATGAGCTTCGGTGACCACCACACGATGGGGTCCGAAGCGTGCTGCAGGAACACGACCCGGGGTGTGCGAAGTCCGCCGTCGGCTACCCGAAGATCAGCGGCCGAGGCGGCGAAACGCACCGTCTGCCCGTCGCCGTAGATGGGCAACCGTTCCGGGCTGCCGGTGACGCGCTGGCTGGTAAGCGCCCGCCACAGTCTCGTGCTGTTGGGTGGCCCGGCGAACAGTGCGCCGTCGGTGTGGGCGGTCAGGTCGGCAAGGCCGGAGAAGGCCGCGCTGCCACCGAACGCCCCGAGGCTCTCGCCGAAAACCACCAACCGGGGGCGGTGCGTTGGGGGCATGGTTGACCAGTAGCGGTAAACCGTGGTGAACAGTGCCCGACCGGCTTCGCGAGCCCGATCTTTGTCAACCAGGAATGAGATCCAGCTCGGCAAGTACGAGTACTGCATCGCAGCGATCGCGGTGTTTCCGCCGTAGAGGGACTCCAGGGGATCGGCCAGGGTCGGGTCGACCCAACCGGTTCCTGTCGTGGTCGCGACAGCCAGCAGCGGCCGATCGAACGCGCCGCTACGCTTCAACTCGGCGAGCACCAGGTCAGCCTCAACCTGTGGCGACGGAGCAGAGGAAAGACCGGCGTAGACCCGGATCGGTTCGATCGCGGGCCGGCCGGTCAGTCGTTGGATCTCGGCGGCGGTCGGTCCCGACGAGACGAACGCGCGCCCTTGCCGGCCTAGCGAGGTCCAGGGCGCCAAGGACGCCGGGCTGCCCGATCGCAGTGCGGAGGCGGGCTGCCCGACGCCGGGGTCGTCACCGTGGTCCACCGCGGAAAACGTCCGGTCGGCAAAATCAATCAAGCCGCGGTAGACCACACCGGTGAACAGACCAACGACCAGTGCGGTCACCAGCACTGACGCCACGAGCTTGGCGGCCAGCAGCGGGACGAGCCGCCGCAGGCGACGCATCACCACCAGGTAGACGTCATGGAATAACCGGGCCAGGCCGACCAATCCGGCGGCCACCGCCAGCGCGATGGCGAACATCCCCAGGTAAGAGTAGTGACCTTCGGTCGGCATGTTCACCGCGTGCCGTATGTCGGCCTGCCAGCGTGCGCTCAGCCAGAGTGTGGTCGGCACTGCCACTGCCGCTAAGACGCCGATGCCGTACCACAGCCGCCGCTGCGTCCGGGGGCGCAACGGCCGGATTCCCGCGCGGCAGGCCAGCCAGGAGATCGCCACCCCGGTTGCGTGCGCGGCAGCGCCCTCGATACCGGAAATGATCCCCTGCACCTCCCACGACCGGGGCAGCAACGACGGGGTCAGCGAACACAGGAACGCCATCAGGGCCAAGATCACGCCGACGTGGTGGGGCCGGTGCAGGTAGCGGCGCAGGCGCGGGTAGCGCAAGTGCCGCTCAGCAGCATCGACCAGCTTCCCGGCGACCTGGTCGGTAGTCCCCGTTGCGCTGGGAACTCCCGTGCTGGGCGGCTTAGCGTTCGATGCGGTCACGGCGAGGCCCGTTCAGCCGGTGAGACGCCAGGCAAGTAGGCCGAACAGGACGCCGAGCGCATTGGTTGCCCAGTGCATCCCGGCGCTGGCCAGCACGCTGCCACTGCGGTGCCGCAGCGCACCAGCCACCGCACCGCCGACCGCAGTAATTCCCACTGTCCCCACGACCACCAGCACGGTCGCCGAGGCACCCATCCCTCGAACCGCGTGCCCCACGCCTTGATTAGTCGAGGCCAGATGCAGCGACGGCAAGATGTGCCACAGGCCGAACAGCACCGATGACGCCACGAGTACCCGCCACGTCGTGAACTGCCGGGCCAGCATCCCCCACAGCACCGACCGGAAAGCGACCTCCTCGACGAAGATCGTGCCCACCGGGATGATCACGAAAGCCGACAGCAGGGCGCCGGACACGGCCAGGTGGTATCGCGCATCCAAAAAGGCGGAGCGGGTCAGCGGCAACAGCACCCCGGCGAGATAAGCACTGGCCACGACAGCGATCGAGCCAAGCCCCCACCGGAATCCCGACCGGAGCCCATCCCTGCTCAGGCCAAGCTGCGACCAGCTCAACCCGGTCCAGCGGGCAAAACAGACAAGCGCCACGACCACTACCGGACAAAGCCACAGCACGCTGCGCAGTAAGTGCTCAGCGACGTTGACCATCGCCAGCATGACCACTACCACAGCGGTCGCCACACCAGCCGGCATGCGGCCGGGCACTGAAACCTCAACGGTTGCGCGCGTCATCTCAGAATCTGGCCTGCACAAGCCGAGTATGGCAGCCAGCGAGGCCCGGATTGGCGTCTGCGGGGCTTGTCACCACTCCCGATGTATTGATCATTATGAGATCCCGCCATCCGACCGTTGGAGGTTCGAGGCGTTTCACCGCCACCTGCCGGTGCCGGGACCGTTGTCTTTCAGCGCGGACCCGCAAGCGTGGCGCAATGCTACCGACAAACGGCGGACCGTCGGATGCTTCCGCCGTGACGGTATTGCCCATATGGAGACGATCGCCTTGTGCCGGCCGGAACCCCAAACCGTCTATGAGGCTTTTGACCGTCTGGGGCGCGACGTCTGGGCGCGACCGGCAGTGGGAGTGGCGGCAAGGACGTCTTTCACATCACCACCCGCGAACAACTGGACACCGCAGTACGGCATTCCACCGCCACAGGCCAGCACTGGTTACTGTCCCGGGACGCCGGCAACGTGACCAGCGCCGGTCGGCGTCACCAGTTTCGGGTCGTTGTGTTGCACGACCGGGTACTGCGGGCTCGTGAGCACGTGCAGCCCAACACCGACGCGCCGTGTAATGAGTCGCCGGGTGCGGTGTCCACCGTTGTCCCCGTGGAGCAGTCAGCGTCGAAGTACTGAGGGGATCCGGCAAGAAGGTCCCGATAGCATTCCCACGCTAAAAGAAGCGACGGAACGAGCTAGAGAATCGAGGAATTCCAACGAGGCGCGAGACACAAACCCCGGCCTGGTCGCTATGAGGTTCGGGCGTTGATTCGAGTCCCAGTGCCTGCGTTGCGCCGCTTGAGCGCGCGCCGCTCGTCCTCGCTCAGACCACCCCACACACCAGCATCCTGCCCTGAAGCCAGCGCCCACTGGAGACACTCAGAACTGACCGAACAGTGCCCACACACAGCCTTCGCCTCGGCGATCTGCAGCAACGCGGGACCACTCGTACCTACCGGGAAAAACAGCTCCGGATCCTCGTCCCTACAGGCCGCGTGATCACGCCAGTCCATGGCTCCTTGCTCCTTAAGGTCAACGGAACGACCGATACCCTCGCGCTGTTCCGCGGTCATCGGTCTTGCGAATGCTGCCACGATCCTCACTGCTGTTACTGTGAGTAGCAACCCTGTTGCGGCGAAGCGCCCAGGACGCGCGCTGAGCGGCTGCAGTGCCATATGACCGTCAGTTAAGTCGGCCAGCTGAGCGGTCGGCGCTGCCAGGTCGAGCAGGCCCACCGACCGGGTGATGCGCTGGAGCGGGGCCACGTCACCGGATAGCCGCATTCTCTGGCACTGGTACACCGCGCTGGAGCGGGGCCACGTCACCGGATAGCCGCATTCTCTGGCACTGGTACACCATGATCGGTGCAACCGGCCCCACGATACACCCTGTGGCAATTCTGATTGCATTCGCTCCGCGCCCCCCAGTAAAGACTAGCTGGGCTATTGAGCTGTTGAAACGGCGGGAATGATGCGTCCTGAACCCCGGGCGTTCGGCTTGACACATTCACAGGTCAGTCCACCGAGCCGATTGTGGCCTCGAAGGCGAGGACCGGGTGGCGATGCGGCCATGATCGCCAGTCGTGGTGGACAAGTTGTCGCGTCGGCTGGCACTTAATGAATTAGGGGCGCTGCGGATGTACTGGGCGGTCGGGGACTGATCGACTGGTCCCGCGCTGTCATCGATGGCCTTACTCGGCAAATATGCCACGGTCACCTGTGCAATCCGCTGCGGTGATTGAGACGCCTACCTCGTTGCTGGTGGTGCGCGGTGGTCCTGCTGGCCGGTCGTTGCGTGGTCATCCGGTATCCGGGATCGGCCGTAGGATGACTAGGCCGACGGCTCCGCCATAAGAAGTCATGGGCGCCAGGTCGTTGGTCGCCGTGGCGCCCGTGTTGAGCATGCTGCGACTATCACACCGATTCGGAAGCTTCTGATCAACAATACGGTGCGCTTGCCGGGCCTTCAGTAACGGTCAGTGAGTCGCCGCATGGCGATGACAGCGGTTACCAAGACCTCGGCGCTAATCCTCCCGGCGTCGTCCTCATCGGTTGCGTGGCTCTGGCCGTGGTGGTTTTGCCATCTCCCGTCACGCGCCAGTGGCTGCCGATCAACGTCAACGGCGTTTCACGCGTGGCCGCCTCAGACCAGGCGCCGGCGACCCCGGCTTAAGCGAAGAAGTTGGCGTCGTTCGGGTGTTTCGGTCAACCGTGACGGTTGCCGGTTAGCGCCTGGACGCTGCTGTCACGGTGGTGAACGTTTGACAAGCGGTCGGCGGAATCGCAGTCTCCGATGACGTGATCAGCTACGACTGAGAGGGATGGATCATGACCTCGACCGAGCAAGTGATCCATGGTTTTCGCCGTTCCCCCCGGGCAGCGGGCCATGCCGAGCCGACCCGGCGGGCACTGCGGGAGGCGTTGCAGACGGTGGATCTGTTGGACAGTGTGGCGGGCGTGTCGGTGACCGAGCTAGACGATGATGACGCGGTACTTCTTGACTCCGACGGGCGTGAGATCACTACCTGGCGGCACGACTACCCGTACACCCAGCGGATGAACCGCCAGGACTACGAGCGCACCAAGCGGGCCCTGCAAATCGAACTGTTGAAGATGCAGTCCTGGGTGAAAGACAGCAGCCAGCGGGTCGTGGTACTTTTCGAAGGCCGTGACGCGGCGGGTAAGGGCGGCACTATCAAACGCTTCACCGAGCATCTGAATCCGCGTGGAACGCGGGTGGTGGCGTTGGGAAAGCCTAGCGAACGGGAACGTACACAGTGGTATTTCCAGCGCTATTTCAATCAACTGCCCGCCGCCGGAGAAATCGTGCTGTTCGACCGATCATGGTATAACCGTGCCGTCGTGGAACGCGTGATGGGTTTTTGTACCTCCAGCGAATACGAGGACTTCATGGCACAGACTCCCGGGCTGGAGCGGGCATTGGTCGACGATGGTATCCATTTGATCAAGTTGTGGTTTTCAGTGTCCCGGGCCGAACAGCGGACCCGGTTCATCATCCGGGTCATCGACCCGCTCCGGCAATGGAAACTCAGTCCGGTCGACCTGGCCTCGCTCAACCGCTGGGACGACTACACTCATGCCAAGGACGCCATGTTCGCACGCACCGACACCCCAGCGGCGCCGTGGACGGTCGTGAAAAGCAACGACAAAAAACGCGGTCGGATCGCAGCCCTGCGCTGGGTGCTGTCGACCCTGGATTATCCAACGAAAGACCCGGATGTCGTCGGCACACCCGACCCACTCCTCATCGGCCCACCAGCCCAGGTGTACGAGCAAAGCGAGCGGCGCGAATGAACTCGGCATCAGGGTGGCTTCGCCGCTTCGGGCACGATGAGTTATTTGGTGAGCCAGGCGGTATTTTTGCGTTTGCGCATCCGCTTCCACGTTGCGGGCAGGGCGTGCTCGGCTCGTTCGGCGCGGGCGGTCTCAGCGGCATACAGCAGGCCGTAGGTGAAGCCGTTTGCGCCCTCGAGGTGGGCTTGTCCGGCTAGCTCGCGCAGTACAGGCCGCAACACGGCAGCGTCTTGATGTTCGCCGAGGAGGTTTTGCACGGACTTGAGACGCTTGCGCAGCCGGGCGGCAGACTTGCCCAGTGTCGGTTCGACGGCCTCGATGGCATAGCGCAGCCGCTTAGCGGCCTTACGCGTCTCGTGCAAGGCTCGGTCCCGGTCGTTACCGGCTGGCTGGCGGTGGGCCTCGGTCATCCGCGATTCGACGCGCCGGTAGGCCCGCCGGATGCTTTTGGGTAGTTCACGTTTGGCTTTGCGGCTGGCCCGTGCGGTCAGCGGCGGATCGGCGAGCAGTGCGTCGATCCGGTCGTGCAGCACCAGGTAGCGATCACTGTCCAGGGCCGTGAGGCCGACCGCGCGGGTGTCGGCTCCCCGGCGCTCAAAGGCGCGGGTGACCGCGGCGTCGATAGGTCCCAACTTGAGCTCATCTGGAACCTGGGCGAGCAGCTTCGCGACCCGATCGGCCATCACCTCGGCGTCCCGAGCCCCGCTGAGCTCACCGGCCACCCACTTCAACTCCGCGATCAGCTCGCGGGTCGCTTCCCGGTCGACGACCCGACCGAAGGCCTGCAACGCGCTGCGCATCCGCCGAGCGGCCACCCGCATCTGATGAACCGCGTCTGGGGTGTCCCGCCGCACCAGCGGGTCATATCGGCGCAGCTCCCGAGCTTGGGCATCCAGGTAGGCCAGCACCACCTCACCCGATGACCGAGCAGAACCAGACCTTACCGGGGCGCCTCTGTCGGACAGCCGCTTGGCCAGCAGCCTGCCCAACTTCGACGCCGAGCCCGCACGCTGGGCTCCCACCTTCAGCAGCCGACGCTCGATTCGATCCAGCAACTTTTGCTGACCATGATCACCAAGCTCGACTTCCACCTCGCGCCAGGTCACCGTGGTGGTCTGGTGACCCATCGTCCGGGCGCTGACGTGGTCATCGACTAGCTCGGCGAGTGAACGCCCGGTGGAATCGACCAACGTCCAGCGACGTCGCCGCGTGGTCAGCTCAGCGACCGGGGCCAGCGCGGATCCGCGGGTATACACCCGCGTCAAAGCCACCAGCTCCGCCGGTGGATGGCCCGGCGACCGTCCCAGCGGCAGCCGTAGCTCCTCACGGCTGTCGGTACCCACCGGCAACTTCAAATGCCAGCCCGCATCCGATCCCCCCTCCCGACGCCGCAACGTCACCCCGGCACCAAGCAGCCGCAGATCGGAGGTATCGAAATACACCGCCGCCAAGTCCTGCTCATCAGGACCGCTGGCGGTGTCAAGCCCCAGCAGCGACGCTGGGTCGAGCAACTCCAGGTCCTCGATCGCCTCGTACTTGCGCTCAATTTCCCGTGCCGCTTTCACAGCGTCTCCCTTCATTCCCCTCACAGACATACCCTCTCTGACCCGTTCTGTTAACCTGTTAATAATCATCCGTTTGCTTTCGTTTACCACCAGCAGCATCGCCCACCCAAGTGGTCGCTGGCTGTGCAGCATCGGCAACGGGGAGCTGATGGCATGATCGACACCCACCACGGCTACGTCGCAGGTCGCTACCGAGACAGGGCACTCAGCGACACCTGGACCGACGTCAGGCGATGCGCCGAAGGGACCTTCATCACCTACGTAGCCCACTGCCGATGCGGCTGGCGCGGCAATGACTACCCGGCCAGTCCTGACGGTTACCACGCCTGCCAGCGCGAATTGATCAGTACCCACGCCCTCTCGAGACCGATGGCCCCACGCTGAGCTGACCCGCCAGGGTCGCCCGATCACCTGCCAGCATCCGGGGTTTCTGGTCTCGATCCCTGATCACGGGCACAGTCAAGATCCCGCCTCATCGTGCAGGATTGAGGGGGACCAGGCCGGGTATCTCCCTAAGCAAATTCCCGGTGCGAGGAGCGACGGTGTCAGGTACCCCACACCCCAATCCCACGATGCCCTCAGACGTCCCCGGCCAGATGTCTGTCTTCGACCGCTTCGCCACCCACGCGAGTGATTTCGTCTCCCGCGCCTGGTTTTTCGTCATGTGCGTGCTGGTGGTGGTGTTGTGGGCACCGTCATTTTTTCTGCTCCGCAACGTCGATACCTGGCAGCTGATCATCAATACCCTTACCACCATTATCACGTTCTTACTTGTGGCCCTCCTGCAAAACACACAAAAGCGCGCGGATGAGGCCGTCCAGCATAAACTTAACGCGATCGCCGATGGCCTGGCTGACCTGATGCGCCAGCTCGGTGACAGCCATCCTGCACTACATCATGACACTGACGAACTGCGCCTGGCAGTAGGATTAGAAATGCGGGAAAGCGCCGCATCACGACAACGGTGAGCGCCTATCGCTTCGGGCTACTGCGGTGACGGACGGCGAGAATACCCCTCAAGCGGCGTGCGCGGAGCCGGCGGGGAGGACGTGTCCGTCGCGGAAGCGGACCCCGTCGGCGCAGCGGGCCTCGACCTTGCCGCCGGCGAATTGCTCGGTGTAAAGCCGGGCGTAGAGACCGTTGCGAGCCAGCAGTTCGGCGTGCGTGCCGTGCTCGACGATCCGGCCGGCCTCCAGGGCCAGGATGAGGTCGGCGCCGAGGATGGTGGACAAGCGGTGCGCGATGGCGATTGTGGTGCGCTGCCGGGTGGCGTGTTCGAGTGCCTGCTGGACCAGTCGTTCGCTGGCGGTGTCCAGCGCGCTGGTGGCCTCGTCCAGGATCAGGATGGGAGGGTCTTTCAGCAGCACCCGGGCGATGGCCAGGCGTTGCTTTTCTCCGCCGGACAGCCGGTAGCCGCGCTCGCCGACCACGGTGTCGTAGCCCCGGGCGAAGGACAGGATGCGGTCGTGGATGTTGGCGATCCGCGCGGCGGCTTCGATCTCGTCCTGGGTGGCGTCCGGCCGGGCGTAGCGCAGGTTGTCGGCGATGGTGGCGTGCAGCAGGTAGGTGTCTTGGGTCACCATGCCGATCGCGTCGGCCAGCGAGGCTTGGGTCAGCTCCCGGACATCGTGGCCGTCGATCAGGACCCGGCCGCGGTCGACATCGTAGAGCCTGGGGATCAGGTAGGACAGCGTGGTTTTGCCCGAGCCGCTGGGGCCGACGATGGCGGCGAGCTGGCCGGGCTCGACGGTGAAGGCGATGTCGGCCAGGGCGGAGAGGGGCGCACTCGCGGTCTGCTGCGCTCCGGTAGGCGTGTCCGGCGCATGGTCGCTGCCGTCGCTACCGGGGACCACGGCGCCGATGGCGGTGGCGGTGGGATAGCTGAACCAGACACCGTCCAGTTCAACCCGCCCGGCCAGGGTGGCGGTGTCCAGGACCCGGGCGTGTGGGCTATCGACGATGCGCGGGGTCAGGTCGAGGTAGCCGAAGATCCGGGCGAACAGGGCCAGCGACGTCTGCACGTCCAGCGAGACCCGCAGCAGGTTGACCGTCGGGAACAGCAGCCGGGTCTGCAAGGTGGTGAAGGCGACGATCGTGCCGGCGGTCACCGTCACACCACCCCCGGCAGCGATGAGGAACCCGGCGACGAGGTAGACCAGGGCTGGGGTGACCCCCAGGAAGGTCTGCACCACAGCGAAAAAGGACTGCCCGGTCATCGCCTGACGAACCTGCAGCTCCACCTGCCGAGCGTTCTCGGCCCGGTAGCGCGCCAGTTCGTAGGCTTGCCGGTTGAACACCTTGGCCAGCAGCACCCCCGAGATCGACAGCGACTCCTGGGTGAGCGCGGTCATCTCCGACAGCGACTCCTGGGTCTGGCCCGCCAGCGTGCGCCGGACCCGCCCCACCCGGACCTGCAACAGCACGAACAGCGGGATCAGCGCTACCGCAACCAGCGTCAGCCGCCAGGACAACACCACCATGGCTACCAGCGCGGCCAGCACTGTGACCACGTTGCCCAAGATGGAGCTGGCGGTTTCGCTGAGTACCGACTGCACCCCGCCGACGTCGTTAGCCAGCCGGGACTGAATCGCGCCGGTGCGCGTCGCGGTGAAAAACGACAGATCCAGCCGCTGCAGGTGCTCGAACAGCCGCCCGCGCAGATCGGCCATCACCCGGTTTCCCAGCAACGTGGTCTGGTAGGTCTGGTACACCCCGATCAGTGCGGAGACCACCGGGATCGCCACCATCCCGGCGACCAGCCACGCCAGCAATCCCAACCGCACCGCGCCTCCACCACGAGGGAACAGCGCCCGGTCAAACGCAGCCTGAGTCAGAAACGGGGTGATGATGCCCAACCCGCTGGACACCAGCACCGCCACCACAATCGCTACCAAGCTCACCCGGTAGGGCGTGAACAGCGCCCAAACCCGCCGGCCCAACCTGTCCGGTTCCATTCCCGGACCCTAGATGCACTGGTGGCCGCGCCACCTGCACGCCGGGTCCGGGACGCTGATCGAGTGCTGTTTCCGCCCAACGCGAGCCAGAACTGCTGGGGCAGACCGTCGTGGTGATCAGCAGGCAGTTCATCTGATGGCGCGGGCCGGCCAACTCCGCCGGAGACCCGACCTTCGGCGTAGCCGTTGCCATCTCCTTCTTGCACTCAGGTACCTGTCCTTGACCGATGATCGAATTCTTTAGCGCACGCTGGATTGCGACTGAGCCACCAGAACTTCGGCCGTAGAGAATCTCGCGAACGGAACCAGCCAGTAATAAAGAATACCCGCTCAAGACTAGTGAGACCGCTACGGTTTTCCGCTCAGGCGTTGATCTGGCCGATAGCCGGGAGCGTCCGGTACAAGGGGCAGGTTGTCTGGCCGGCCCTGAGTAAAACCGGATGTCGGCCGGTGCGTTGTGGCGGCAGAATGAGCGGCGCCCAGCTCGGCCGTGCCCGTGCCAAGGCGACGGAGCGAGGAGTGCAGGGAGATGACGCAGAACAAGCCGGCGAAGTCTCCGTTTACCCCGTTGCCGGCCAAGATCGACCTGGGTGAGCTGGACCACCGGATCATCAAGTGGTGGCAGGCCCGGGACGTGTTCACCCGCAGCCTGGAGCAAACCACTGGGGGACCGTACTGGGGGTTTTACGAGGGGCCGCCAACGGCGAACGGCGTGCCTGGCACGCATCATGTCGAAGCCCGAGTGTTCAAGGATGTTTTCCCGCGCTATAAGACGATGAAGGGCTACTCGGTGCCGCGCCGCGCGGGGTGGGATTGCCATGGGCTGCCAGTGGAGCTCGCTGTGGAAAAGGAGCTGGGGCTAGCCGGCAAGCCGGACATCGAAACGATCGGCATCGCGCAGTTCAACGCCCGGTGCCGGGAGTCAGTGTTGCGCCACGTAGGGGAGTTCGCGCAGCTCACTGAGCGGATGGGGTACTGGATCGACCTGACTCACCCATATCAGACGATGTCGCCGGAATACATCGACAGTGTGTGGTGGTCGCTGCAGCGCATCCATGCCGCCGGGCTGCTGGTCGAAGACTTCCGGGTGACACCGTACTGCCCGCGGGATGGCACGACCCTGTCCGACCACGAGGTCGCGCAGGGCTACCACACCGTCACCGACCCGTCCGTGTATGTGCGCTTGCCGCTGCGAGAGCCGCTGGCCGGGCAGGCGGATGTGGATCTGCTGATCTGGACGACCACGCCGTGGACGTTGGTGTCCAACACCGCGGTGGCAGTGCATCCGGAGCTGACCTACGTCCTGGCGCGGACCGGGCGGGGGACCTTCGTGGTGGCACAGCCGCTGCTGAACACGGTCCTCGGCGACCGGTTCGAAGTCCTCGCAGCACTGCCCGGGACGCAGCTGGCGGGGTTGCGCTATCGGCGCCCGTTGGAGCTGGTCGACATTCCCGATGCCCCCCGGGTGGTGCTGGCCGACTACGTCAGCACCGCCGAGGGCACTGGCCTGGTGCATCAGGCACCCGCGTTCGGTGCGGATGACTTCTCGGTGTGCCGGGCCAACGGGCTTGCCGTGGTCAACCCGATAGCGCCCAACGGACGCTTTGTTAACGAGGTACCGCTGGTGGGCGGCGTCTTTTTCAAAGACGCCGACGAGATCTTGCTCGAGGAGCTCAAGCGCACGAGCCTGCTTTTTCGCTGCGAGCAGTTGGAGCATTCCTATCCGCACTGTTGGCGCTGCCACACGCCGTTGATCTACTACGCGCAGCCGTCGTGGTATATCCGCACGACGGCGGTGCGCGAGGTGCTGTTGCGCGAAAACGAGCGCACGAATTGGTTTCCCGAGCACATCAAGCACGGTCGCTACGGCGACTGGCTGACCAACAACGTCGACTGGGCGCTGTCGCGCTCGCGCTACTGGGGCACGCCGCTGCCGCTGTGGCGCTGCGGCAAAGACCACGTCACCGCGATCGGCTCGCGGGCCGAGCTGGGTCGACTAGCTGGCGCAGACCTGTCAGACCTCGACCCGCACCGCCCCTATATCGACGGGGTTACCTTCGCCTGCCCCGACTGTGGGCAGACCGCCACGCGCGTCCCGGAGGTGATCGACGCCTGGTATGACTCCGGGGCGATGCCATTCGCCTCATTGGGTTACCCCCACCTGCCTGGCAGTCAGGAGGCATTTGCTGCCAGCTATCCGGCGCAGTACATCTGTGAGGCCATCGACCAAACTCGCGGCTGGTTTTACACCCTCATGGCCGTGGGCACGCTGGTGTTCGACCGATCGGCGTATGAAAACGTGGTGTGTCTGGGGCACATCGTGGCCGACGACGGGCGCAAGATGAGCAAGCACCTCGGTAACGTGCTGGCGCCGATTCCGCTGATGGACGCTTACGGCGCGGACGCGTTGCGCTGGTTTATGGCCTGCTCCGGATCACCGTGGGCCCCACGCCGAGTCGGGCCCGGGCCGCTGGAGGCGATCGTCCGCAAAATTCTCATGACCTACTGGAATACCGCGTCGTTTTTCACCCTGTATGCCACTCATTCGGGGTGGGCCCCGGACACCGCGCACGCGGCGGCTGCGCGGCCGATCCTGGACCGATGGATCCTCGCCGAGGTTCATGCGCTGCCCGTGACGGTCGAGAATTGCCTGGACAACTATGACACCGCCCGCGCCGGGCGGTTGCTGGCCGAGTTCATCGATGAGTTGTCGAACTGGTACGTGCGGCGTTCCCGGCCGCGGTTTTGGGCCGGCGACCACAATGCGCTCGCCACGCTGTATGAGTGCCTGGACATCCTGACCCGGCTACTGGCGCCATTCGTCCCGGTCATCACCGAGGAGGTCTGGCAGCAGGTTATCCGCCCGGGCGCACCTGCGGTGCCGGAGTCGGTGCATCTGGCGAGGTGGCCGCAGTCCGATACCCGTCTGATCGACCCGAAGCTGTCTGCTCAGGTCGCCTCGGCCCGCGCGCTGACCGAGGCGGGTCGAGCCGCGCGCAAAGCGCACAACATCCGCCTGCGTCAACCGTTGGCCCGTGCGCTGGTGGGACTGCCCGCTGGTACCGAGCTGGTCCCGGCGCTGCTCGACGAGGTCAGCGACGAGCTCAACATCAAGCATCTGGACTGGCTAGACCCGGGCAGCGAGGTGATCAACGTCGTCGTCAAGCCGAACTTCCGGCAACTAGGCAAACGCTTCGGCAACCAGACCCAACAGGTCGCCCAGGCGATTCTCGCCGCAGACTCGCGCACCGTGGTCAGCAGCCTGCGGTCAGTGGGCAGGGTCCAGATCACGGCCGCTGACGACGAGATCACCATCAAGCCAGACGATGTGCTGGTGACGGAGGTGTCTCGCAGTGGCTGGGTGGTCGAGTCGCAACACGGCCTCACCATCGCGCTTGACACCCAGATCACCCCTGAACTGGCCGCTGAGGGCATCGCGCGCGACGTCGTCCGGGTGGTGCAACAAGCCCGCCGACAGGCCGGTCTGGACGTTCCGGACCGTATTGTGCTGTCGATCGCCGCGCCACAAGACGTTTTCACAGCAGTGCGGACGCACCAGAAGTTCATTGCCCACGAGACCCTCGCGGACTCCATAGCATTAAGCGACGCGCTGGCCGAGGGCTTCACGGGGACTGTCGGCGCGGCCACGACGATCGTCGTGAGCGTGATCAAGGCGTGAGCCGGCGGATCTAGGGTCATGACCAGGATCGCGATTTGATCCACTGTTGCAGGCGGTTGGCCTGCTGGTGCTCACCCAGCGCTCGGAGGTCGTCAGCGAGGTAGTTGGCCGCCGCCAGGGTGTCAGGGTGGTCATCGCCGAGCACCCGACGAAGCCGAATCAGGGTGTCTTCATCGAGGTCACGGGCCCGTTGCCACTGACCTAACGCGCGCAGGTCGCCGGCGAGATTGCTCGCCGCGACCAGGGTGTCAGGGTGATCATCGCCGAGCACCCGACGAAAGCGGGTCATGGTGTCGTAGGCGAGGTCGCGGGCCTGCCGGTAGTCACCGAGCACGTATAGGTCACCGGCGAGATTGTTGGCGGCAACCAGGGTGTCCGGATGGTCGTCGCCGAGCACCCGCCGTAGGCGGCCCAAAGTGTCTTCATCGAGATCGCGGGCCTGTCCAGATTCACCTAATGCGCGTAAGTCAGCATCTAGGTTGCCGCCCGAAGCCAGGGTATGGGCATCGTTATCGCCCAGCACCCGATGAACGCGGTCCCAGGTGTCCTGATCCAGCTCGCGAGCCAGCTGGTAGTCACCCAGCGCACGCAAGTCGGCGGCCAGGTTGTTGGCCGAGACCAGAGTATGACGATGGTCGGGGCCCAATACCCGATGAAAGCGGTCCCAGGTGTCCTGATCCAGCTCACGAGCCAGCTGGTAGTCACCCAGCGCACGCAAGTCAGCGGCCAGGTTGTTGGCCGAGACCAGAGTATGACGATGGTCGGGGCCCAATACCCGATGAAAGCGATCCCAGGTGTCCTCATCCAGCTCGCGAGCCCGCTCGTATTGACCCACCGCGCGTAGCGCGAAGGCGAGCTGGTGCGCCGAGCCCAACGTCTGCGGATGATCACCGCCAAGGCTGTCACGCCATAGCTGATGAACGCGTTCACGCAGCCCGATGGTGATCGTTGCCGCCACGAACGAACCGTCCTTGGGCAGTACCCGCAGCTCGCATGTGTGACTGGCAAACGCCTGTGGTGGCGATTCGGGCACGACCATCGGCACCTTTATCACCGCCATATCCCCGCTGGGACTGACCCACCCGCAGGAGCCGTTGCTGATCCTATTTCCAGTTATGGCCTGCTAAGGTGTCTATCGCCTGAACATGACCTCAAAGTTCGCTGGGAAATACGCCAACCGCAGGACGCCGGCCCGGCCACCCCTACCGACGTTGTTGCATTAGCGGAAGGGTGGGCCTGGAAGTCGCTGTCGTTTGCAACGGGGCATTGATGGATTCAGCGTGGGAGTAGGCATCCAGCGCGGATCCAGCCCACGGCGGTCTTGATGGAGTAACCGGCGGCAACCCAGGCGGCCAGCATCACCGGGTGTAGCCCGACCTGGGTGGCCTCGCCGTGCATCAGGTGCGCCAGCACGATCAGTTCGGCGTCGGCACAGGCGTAGCCGATGCGGCGGCGACTGCTGGTGGAGGATCCCACGACCGGGTCGGGGAACAACCACAGCCCATGTGCGGCGAGTAGCTGCTGGGCCGCGTCCGGTACTGGCTCGGTGGCAGCTACCCCGGAGTTGATCCAGTCCACGACCGTCTCGTGCCCGGCGTCACCGTCGAACTCACACAATTCCACGACCCACACGCCGCCCACCAAGCACCGCCAGAACACGGTCAGCACCGGTGATGGGACCTCGTGTGGTGACCTGACATCGGGCTTATCGGCCAAGTCGATCACGGCGTGGAGCAGACTGGGGTAGGTGTGAAACACCTCCATCAGGCCAGTGATCTGCAGGGTCCGGCCGATCGCGGGCGTCACCAGGCCGGCCAGGTGCAGCTGCACTGCGCTGGCGTGGGCCAGTTGGCGTGCGCGCAGCAGGCAGCTCAGTCCGCCGGAGCCCAAAAAATGCAGTAGTTCCAGATCGAGGATCAGATGCTCGGGCAAAGCGAGGAGTTGTTGGCGGATGCATTGCTCGAGCAGCGGCGCGGTCTCCAGGTCCAGCTCTCCTTCCACGACTACCGCGCAGATGCCTGCGGCCGGATACTGCTGCACACTCAGCGCCCAGGGTCGCTGCGGGGTGAACCCGCCGGCCAGGGTGTCACCGATCGCGGCGGCCGAGCCGGCATCGCTTAGGCAGACCCCGGGTTGATCCGCTGGCGACTTCACCCACCGGCGGGTCGGCTCCTGTGCATTCATCGCCAGCTCATCGCCCCCCGATTGTCGCCCTCGACGAGGTTGACCCAGACCGTTTTGCCATCCCCATGCTCGGTAACGCCCCAGGAGTGGGCCACCGCGGTGACCAGATGCAGCCCCCGACCACGGGGAGAGTGAATATCGACGGGCCGCGGCCGTGGCATCGGCGTGGGACGGTAGTCACGCACCGAGACACGCAGCATCGATCCGGTGCAGGTCAAGGTGAGTCGGCTACCTGAGCCGGCATGCTCAACAGCGTTGCTCACCAGCTCACTGGACACCAATTCCGCGAGCTCTTCACAAGCCTTGGACAGCGACCACAAGGCGCAGGTCTGGCGCGCGAACAATCTCGCAGCACGGGGCGCACTGGTGTGCGGCGGCAGCTCGCAGTGGCGGCGCAGTTTCGCGGGCCGCTGCTCCAACAACGCGCGGGCCGCGGGGAGGTCATCAGCCAGCGGCACTGTGTTCGGGGCTCCGGCGCTGACGAGCATGGTGCGTAGCGCATCGGTGGCACCGAACATCACCAGCCTCACCGCGGGCCAGCCCCCGGCAAGGGCCAGGGCGGTGGGAAAACGGTGACCATGGCAGATCGCCGGCAGCGTAGACCTGACAGATCGATCAACACCCGGCCGATATCCAGCAGCGATTCACAACCGCGTCCCGGACCCGCGGCACGTCTTCCAGGGTGAGATAGCCGCGAAATCGGACAACGATATGGTCACCTCGTTGGTCAACCACGACGCGTAACCGTCGGCGAGGTCCGCCCACCTTGCTACTCGCTCCGCACGGCTGCATCAACTCAACCCCTTGTGTCGGGTTGATCAAACGAGCAGAGTCGGTGCCGCTGGGCCTCGACCCGTCCTTCAGTCTGCATGTGACCTGATGGTAGTCCCGGCTCGACCCCCGTTAACCCGAATCACACCCGCCGGATCCGCAGCCAGCCGACGGATCCAAGTGCGCATCTACCCAACAACCCAGCTGGAGAGCCCATCGCGGCGGTGTGCCAGCGACGTATGTCGAAGGCGCGGTAGAGCAGGTTGACGTGGTCCTGCTCCACCGCGATCGCAACATCTCCGCCGCCGCTGGTGGGCGCGATCCGTCCGTCGGCGACAAGTACGGCCAACGCGGCAAGACCCGTGCCTCGAGTTGCTCAGCTGGGTCGGCCGTTCGCATTCGCGCCGGCGCTTCCGAACTCGCTTCCGGAAATGTGGCTGGCGCTGCCCGCACCGGCAGTGTCCGGGTTCACCGTGCCGGGCTGGTTTAGCCACCAGAGCAGGTCGAAGTTGTGTGGATGGCTGGCGCCGCCGTCGCTTCCCCGCCCGCCGCTCGTGCCACTGTTGTGTTCGCCGAGGATGCCCTGGATACCGGTGCTACGCATCGACAAGACGGTGCGCGCCGGCAGCAACTCCACCTCGTAGTATCCGATTTCGGCGTCGCTCATCGCATCGAACATGACAATTTCCCCCAGAACAGTCACATCGAAGTTACTAAGAAGGCTCGTGGATGGCCCGGAACCGGCGGGCAGCGCCGCTCCAGCCATCACCTACAGTGCCTAGCCCTCCACGAGGGTGGCAATCCGTAATCCTACGTAACTCGTGCAGGGCACTACCTAGCTTGGCCAGCCGGCATACGCGCGACCGGTGTAGCGGTCCCCGATCAGCGTAGGTAGC
>DATFDO010000194.1:0-7747 GCA_035252045.1 Pseudonocardiaceae bacterium | reverse complement strand
ACCGGTCGCGGCCTGCGCCTCAGGTGCTGAAGCGCTGGCCATCGCCTGGCGAATGCTGCGGGCAGGCGAGGTCGACGTGGTGGTGGCCGGTGGCGCGGAGGCCTGCATCCTCCCCATCACCCTGGCGGGGTTCGCCCAGATGCGGGCTATGAGCACCCGCAACGACGAGCCCGAACGGGCCTCCCGGCCCTTCGATGCCGCCCGAGACGGGTTCGTCCTGGGCGAGGGCGCCGGAGCGATGGTGCTGGAACGGGCGGAGTTCGCCGCAGCCCGTGGAGCCCGCCGGCACGCTCGGCTCGCCGGGGTGGGTACCAGCTCCGACGGGCACCACATCACCGCACCCGAGCCGGAGGGCATTGGCGCCGGCAGGGCGATTTCCGCCGCGCTGCGCACCGCAGGGCTCGCCAAAACCGACGTCGGGCACGTCAACGCGCACGCCACCGCCACCCCGGTCGGCGACGTCGCCGAGGCGGCCGCGATCCGATCTGCAATCGGTGATCATCCCGTGGTCACCGCACCCAAGGGCGCGTTGGGTCACCTGCTCGGGGCCGCGGGTGCGGTCGAGGGTCTGACCTGCGTGCTCGCGCTGCGGGACGGTGTGGTGCCACCGACGCTGAACCTCGAGGATGTCGATCCGGGTGTACAGCTCGATGTGGTGACCGGTTCAGCCCGAGCGGTGCGGTTGACCGCCGCCGTCAACGACTCCTTCGGATTCGGCGGGCACAACGTGGCACTCGCCTTCACCTCGACGTGACCGCCTCGCCGGCCAGGCACCGCCCTCAAGGAGACCACCCGATGACAGCTGTGGCCCATCGTTCCCGCGCGGCGACCCGCTCCGAAGGCGGTACTGGTGGCCAGGCCGGCAATGGGCACGTCGTGGACCCGCGTGACCCGGAACGTCGGCTGACGTGCCTGTTCGATCCCGCCACGTTGGTGGCGCTGCATGCCCGGGACAACAGTGGGGCCTTCGCCGCCCGCGGCCGCATCGACGGAGCGAAGGTGATCGCCTACTGCTCGGATGCCACCACGATGGGCGGTGCGATGGGCTCTGAGGGCTGCCGGCACATCGTGGAGGCCATCGACATCGCGATCCGGGAACGGTCACCGGTGATCGGGTTATGGCACTCCGGCGGGGCCCGGCTCACGGAGGGTGTGGAGGCTCTCGACGCCGTCGGGCAGGTGTTCGCCGCCATGGTCCGCGCCTCCGGGCGCGTCCCGCAGATCTCCGTGGTGCTGGGGGCCGCCGCAGGCGGAGCGGCGTACGGTCCCGCCCTCACCGACGTCGTGATCATGGCACCGGAGGGGCGGATCTTCGTGACCGGCCCGGACGTGGTGCGCAGTGTCACCGGCGAGCAGATCGATATGGAAGCGCTGGGCGGTCCCAGCGCGCATGGCAAGAAATCCGGTGTGGCGCACATGGTCGCCGCCTCCGAACCCGACGCGTTGCTGCGGGCCCGCCATATCGCAGGACTGTTCGCCCGGCCCGGCATGTTCGACCTGCACTCGCTCGGTGAAGAAATCGACCTGTCCGAGTTCCTGCCCACGCAGCGGCAACGCGCTTACGACGTCCGTCCGTTGCTGCAGGCCGTGCTGGATGACGTCGATCCGGACTGGGCCGATCCGACCGGGGGCTTCGCCGAGTTGCAGCCCAAATGGGCGCCGAACATCGTGGTCGGGCTGGGCAGGCTCGCCGGTCGGACCGTCGGCGTCATCGCGAACAACCCGCTGCGGTTGGGGGGGTGTCTCGATTCGGCGTCGGCGGAGAAGGCATCGCGTTTCGTGCGGATGTGCGACGCCTTCGGTGTTCCACTGCTCGTTGTGGTCGACGTGCCCGGGTACCTGCCAGGTGTCGGTCAGGAGTGGGACGGCGTAGTGCGCCGCGGCGCCAAGCTGCTGCACGCCTTCGCTGAGGCTATCGTCCCGCGGATCACTCTGGTCACTCGCAAAGCTTTCGGCGGCGGCTACATCGCGATGAACTCCCGGTCGCTGGGCGCCACCCAGGTCTTCGCCTGGCCCGACGCCGAGGTGGCCGTGATGGGCGCTAAGGCCGCGGTGGGCATCCTGCACCGCAGGGCCTTGGCCGCAGCTGCGGAAGATGAGCGCGAGGCCCTGCACGCCAAACTCGCCGAGCACCACGAGCAGATCGCCGGTGGGGTGGACCGCGCGGTGGCGATCGGGGTGGTGGACGAGGTGATCAAGCCTTCCCAGACTCGCCGGCGCCTGGCCGAAGCGCTCGCCGTTGCACCCGCGGGCCGCGGCGCGCACGGCAACATCCCGCTGTAGTTGGCCACCTCCGTCAGCAGGCCACCAGTAGGTTCGCCGTCGGCGCGCTCGGACCCAACCGCAGCGCCTCCCCCTGCCCGATCAATGGGTAGGACACCCACCAGTGCAGGCATCTCACTGGCAACTCGGGTGGGGCGTCCGCCGGGTTCTGCAGGCTGGTGTATGACATCAGCGCGGTGAGCCCACCGCCGATCCGCGGCTCCAGACGATGCACCACCATGCTGCCATCCAGAGTGGATCGGTACTGGGCGCGCCAAGCCGCCTCACCGGTGTCCCGGGCCCATTGTGGGATGACAGCGCTGCGCCACAGCTTGTAGTCACCTGCATTGATGGCGTCGAAGTAGGTCTGGAGGACCTTTCGGATGCGGTCGGCGTCTGGACTCAGCGTCACATCGTCAGCCAGTACAACGGTGGGTGGCCCGGGCTCCGGCAGTGTCGGTGACGCTCTTTTGCCGATCGAACCACTGAGCGAGTTGACGCTACCCACCCCAGTAACCGGTCGATGATCCCGTAGCAGGAATCCGACTCCGGCCGCCCCGGCCATCACGATCACCACGAGCAGAAAGATCCACCCGCGCCGAGCGACGCGCCGTGCCACTCCGGCAGCCTACGCGCCACCTCCCCGCGAGTCAGCCGACGCGGTGCAGCCAGGTGACGGGGGCGCCGTCGGCAGCGCGACGGAAGGGCTCCAGTGCGGCGTCCCAGGCAGCACCCAGTAGCTGATCGAGCTGGTGAGCGAACGACTGAGCGTCGCGCGCAGTGGCGGCCAGCGATCGCAGCTGGTCTTCACCGACCATGATGTCGCCGTTGGCACTGGTGCGAGATCGCCACAATCCGAGCCCCGGCACGAAGCAGAACCGTTCGCCATCCAGCCCCGGGCTGGCCCCCTCAGTCACTTCAAACCGCAGCATCGGCCATGACCGGAGGGCACCGGCCAGAGCCGCCGCAGTACCCGGCTTGCCAGACCACTCGCATTCGGCGCGCAACTGGCCAGGAGCGGCTGCCTGCGCAGTCCAGAGAAATTCGACTTTGGTCTGCAAGACACCCGCCACTGCCCACTCGACATGCGGGCATACCGCAGACGGCGACGAGTGGACATAGATGATGCCACTAGTGCTCATGTGGTGCCTCCGCTGATCGACGAGGAGCGTCTTCCCCTACGTCCTCATGATCATCGACGAGGTACCGTCACTCATTGTGCCCGCTGCCTCGCCGGTGCGCCAGCGAGGCAGCGTGTGTCGCGGGAAACAGGTTCAGTGGCTATGGGCCCCCAAAGCTTCCGAGGCTTTCACCGTGTCAACCAACCCGGTGCCCTTGTCGAACGATGTCGAGTAGCCGCCCACCTGCTGGTACGCAGCACCGTCGGAATATCGCAACGCGGTGGACTTCAGTACCTTCTCAATCTCGGCAGGTGTCGCACTGGGATCGGCTTGGAACAGCAGGGCCACAATCCCGGTGATCTGCGGTGCCGCCATCGACGTCCCGCTAAGTGTGTTGTAACTTCCCACGTCCAGCAGTCCGGGGCCGCTTTGCGGCTTGAGTCCGGTAGAGCAGATCGGCAGGTAGGCGCGGCAGGCCCCGACGATGTTCTCGCCGGGCGCGGAGATGTCTGGCCAGGTCGAGGTGTCGGTCTTCGCGCCGCGGGATGAGAACTTCGACACCGGGCCGCTGCGCGTGCCCGTACCTTGGTCGTTGTAGGACGCCACCGAGATAATCCCCCCGGTCGGGTCCTGGGCCGGCGGGTTGGTGAGGCTTTTCGAGCCGTCCCCGCCGTCATTGCCCGCCGCCCACACCATGACCACGCCTTGCTTGACCAGCTCACGCTGGAGCTTGACCGTCGCCGAATTCGGGTCGAACTTACCCCCGCCTTCTGGCCCATACGAATTGTTGACCACCCTGATCGGTGGGCATGCCGCGGGCAATACCGAGTCGCCGCACGGCGCGGCGTGGTGCTCCAGCACCCAGTTCAGCGCCGTGTCGGCACTGATGATCACCACGGCTGAGCCAGTGGACAGTGACACGATGCTGGCTCCCGGCGCCGCTCCGGACACCTTGGTGCCATCGCTGAGCGTGACGACGCGCCCCGCGGCGATGCTGGAGACGTGGCTGCCGTGGCCGCCCAAGGACAACGTGTCGGTGTCGACATTCCGGGGCATGTCCACGAGGCAGTTGGTGTTGGTGTTGGACTCGTCGAGGCACACGCTTTTCATGCTGCGCACGACCTTGCCACCGGCGAATGCGGGATGGGTGGGGTCGATCCCGGAGTCGATGATCGCGACGCTGACCCCCGTGCCATCCAGTGCGGCGCCGTTCGCCCCAGTCAGCGTGTGCTGTGCCTCCAGGCCGCGGGTAGCCAGCAAGGAGGTTGAACGGGTCGCTACCTGAGTGGGGACCGCGTGCACCGCGATCGGCAGATCACCTTCGAGGTAAGTGACACCGGGTTGGGTGCGGGCTGCTTCGATCTGTGGCTTGGTCGCTGAGGCGACCACCACGCCGATCTGCCGGAAAGTGGTGACCTGACGCATCCCGGTGGCCGCGACTGCCTGCTGGGCGTCGGCGAGAGTTGCGCCGTGCACCATCACCGGTATCTGGCCGGACACCGCCGACAGCAGCTGACCGGCCAGCGACGGTGACAGCGGCACGAGTGCAGGTTCTGCACTAGCCGGCATGGCCGCCAACGAACCTCCGGCGATCAGTCCGCTGACCAGCAACCCGGTCAGCAAACCCCGTCGCGGCATGAGCCCTCCTTGTTCTGTACTTCGAGACACACAGTAATCAGTGAACACGCAGCGCGCACGGACGTCAACGCTACGCAATCAACTAGGCCGCTGGCGGTTTAGGACAGCCATGAATCGAGACGCCTGGGCGCCGTATTGGTTGCATCGCGCACCGGGACAGTGACCGGATGCGCCGGCTTGGCTTAGGAAGGCGAAGTGATCATGATGAGTTCACCGGCCACCGCCTTAGTGGCACTGGCACCTGACGGCTTCAGGCCGGGCTTCTCATCGAACTTTTGGGCCGCCAGGTGACCGCCAGCAACACCGCCGCACCGAGCGTACCCATTCCGACCACGATGGCCAGCCCGATCGAGCCGGCTACCGCAATGCCGAGCAGCCGGTCCACGGAAGCGGCGCCCGGTCCGAGCAATCCAATAACCGCGCACACCACGCCGATCATGAGGACGTACTCGTAACCTTCCTTCAAGACGAAGAAGCCGTTGGCGCGGTGGTGAGTGATTCCGGCGACCAGCATGGTGCCCACGACGAACGCCGCCGCGAGCGGGGTAAGCAGGCCGATCACCAGCGCGCAACCGCTGGCCAGTTCCCCGGCGCTGGACAGCACCGCGTGCAGTTTCGGCGGTCGCAAACCCAGCGAGCCGAACCAGCGCGTCGTGCCAGCCAAGCCGCCACCGCCCCACGCATGGTTGTACCCGTGTGCCACCACTGTGAGACCCACCACCACCCGCAGCAGCACGCTCGCGATGTCGACCGGTGTCATCACGCCTCTGTGCTCACATCGCACAGCGGATGGAAGGCCTGCAACAGGTCATCGATCTGCTCAGGGCTGCCGGGCGAGGCGAGCAACGAGCCCTGGCCGGTGTCGCACCCGGCTGCGCGGAACCGCCCGAACTGCGCGGGTGTCTCGATGCCCTCCGCAGTGACTGTCAGACCCAAGGCGTGCGCCAGGTCCACCAACGCCGCCACAATGCGCTGATCCACTAACCCTGAGGGAGATTGCAGCCCCGTGGCGAACGAGCCCGCCAGTTTGAGTTCGTGCAGCGGCAGCCGGCGCAGGTCAGGGATGTTCCAGTAGCCGGTGCCGAAGTCGTCGAGAGCGATTCGCACGCCCATGCCATGTAATTTCGTCAGCATCGTCAGTGGCCCCGCCCCATCGCTCATCAGAGCCTGCTCGGTGAGCTCGAGTTGCAGGCTGGTGGGTTCCAGGCCGTTATCCGACAGGATCTCCGCGACGTCGGCAACCAGGGCCGGTTCGTAAAGCTGCCGCGGCGCGAGATTGACGCTGACGAATGGGGCCGCCCTGCCGAAGCTGTCCACCCATACCCGGGCCTGCTCGCACGCCCGGACCAGCACCCAGCGCCCGAGTTGCACGATCGAGCCACTCTCCTCGGCGAGATCGATGAAGCGTTCCGGCCCGAGCACGCCGAACGTCGGATGGCGCCACCGCACCAGCGCCTCAACGCCGAGCAACAAGCGGTCCCGTAGCCGGAACAGCGGTTGGTACTCGAGGAAGAATTCGCCGCGCTCCACCGCAGCGCGCATCGTCGCGGACAGGGTGAAGCGGACGACCTCGCTTTCGTTGCGGTTCCGGTCGAAAACCGCGTAGCGACCCTTGCCGTCCGCTTTCGCGCGGTACATGGTGATGTCGGCCGCCTGTAAGAGATCCTCGGGATTGGTGTCAGCGACCGGCTGCTCCACGACACCGATGCTTGCGGTCACCATCAGCTGATGTTTACCGATGTGAATTGGCGCTGACATGGCGGCCAGCACCTTGTCGGCCAACGTCACCACGTCATGCTCTCCGGTAGTACCCTCAACGATGATGACAAATTCGTCGCCACCCATTCGGGCAACCAGCTGTCCTGCGCAACAACAGCGCGTCAGCCGAGCCGCGACAGTTTTCAGCAACTGATCGCCGACGTGGTGGCCCAGACTGTCATTGACCACTTTGAACCCGTCGAGGTCCAGAAAACACAACCCAACCCGGCGCCGGCTGACCCCCCCAGCGAATATCTGGCCCAGCCGTTCAGTCACCATTTGCCGGTTGGCCAGCAACGTCAGCGGGTCATGATAGGCCTGGTGTTCCAGCTTGGCTTGCAGATGATGCCGTTCGGACACGTCCTCTAACATCGCCACCTGGTAGGCGGGTTCGTTGTTCTCATCGCGCACCAGCGACACCGTCAAATGGCTCCAGATCTCACCACCGTCGGAACGTTTGAAACGCTTCTCCATACGGAAATGATCACGCTCACCCCGAATCAGCTCCCCGTAGGTCTGCCACACGCTGGGAGCGTCATCCGGGTGAACCATCGCGCTGACGTTGAGCCGGGTGAATTCCTCGAGGGTGTAGCCGAACATCTCTAGCAGCGCCGGATTGGCATCGGTGATGTTGCCCTCCAGATCGCCGATCCCGATCCCGATCGCCGCTTCGGTGAACATCGCGCGGAACTTCGCCTCACTCGCCGCGAGAGCCTGCTCAGCTTGCCGGCGCGCGCGCAGCCCAGCTCGATAGACCGCATCTTGTTCATCGAGGCTGCGCTCCCGCAACGCACCGGCGTAGCCGGCGGCCATGCTGGCGGCCAACTGCGCAACCCGGCTGGCGACATCGGTGCAGTGCGGGACTGAACCCAAAAGACCCGGCAACTCCTCGGAGATGAGGGCAAGGGTGCCTCTGAGCGTCTCGGTGCCGGTGAAATGGGCTGCGACCATGTCGACACCGACCTGGC
>DATFDO010000193.1:0-2439 GCA_035252045.1 Pseudonocardiaceae bacterium | reverse complement strand
AACACCCACAACGCCGCGCAGTCCATGACACTATCCGACGGGACGGCGCTGTCCCCGGCCCTGGGCATCGGCGCATTCATCGAAAAAACCTTGGTGCACAGCGGGCAGTGCACAAAGGTCAATCCTGCGGTGCCGCCGCAGGTGGCCGGGCTGCTCGGCTGCGGCGTAATGGCCGGCCTCGGCGCGGCGATGAACACCGGCGGCGTCACCCGCGGCGACTCGGTGGCGGTGATCGGATGCGGCGGGGTAGGCGATGCCGCCATCGCCGGAGCCCGGCTGGCCGGCGCGACCACGATCATCGGGATTGACATCGATCCGGGCAAGCTGCAGTGGGCCACCGATCTGGGCGCAACGCATACCGTCAACGCCCGCGAATCCGACGTCGTCGAGGCGGTGCGGGCAGCCACCGGAGGTTTCGGGGCCGACGTGGTGATCGATGCGGTGGGCCGGCCGGAGACCTGGCAGCAGGCCTTCTTCGCCCGCGATCTGGCTGGCACCGTCGTCCTGGTCGGGGTGCCGTCCCCGGACATGATGGTGCCCGACATCCCGTTGCTGGAGGTCTTCGGCCGGGGCGGAGCGCTGAAGTCGTCCTGGTACGGCGACTGCCTGCCGGAGCGGGACTTCCCCATGCTGGTCGAGCTGCACCTGCAGGGACGGCTACCGCTGGACAAGTTCGTGTCCGAGACGATCAGCTTGGATGACGTGGAGCGTGCCTTCGAGAAGATCGAGCGCGGCGAGGTGCTGCGCAGCGTGGTACTGCTGCCACACTCACAAGCATGATCACATGTGTGGAGACGTCCGGGACGTTCAGCCTGGATGGCGGGACGTGGGCGGTGGACAACAATGTCTGGCTGGTCGGCGACGACCGCGAAGTCATCGTTATCGACGCTGCGCATGACGCCGAGGCGATCGCCGCCGCAGTGGGTGATCGGCGGGTACGCGCGATCGTGTGCACGCACGCCCATGACGATCACGTCAACGCCGCGCCGCAACTGTCCCGCAAGCTGGCCGCACCGATATTGCTGCACCCCGCCGAGCACGTGCTGTGGCGTCTGGCGCACGCCGACACACCGCCACCCGACAGTGAACTCACCGACGGCCAGCAACTACAGGTCGCAGGTACTGTGCTGCAGGTACTGCACACTCCCGGGCACTCCCCCGGCTCATGCTGCCTGTACGCCCCGGAGCTGAACACGGTGTTCAGCGGGGACACCTTGTTCAACGGCGGCCCCGGCGCGACCGGCCGGTCGTACTCGTCATTCGACACGATCATCGACTCGATCCGGACGACGCTGCTCACCTTGCCCGGCGGTACCCAGGTCCGTACCGGACACGGTGACTCGACATCGATCGTCAACGAGGCGCCACATCTGGAGGAGTGGATCGCTCGAGGGCACTGAGTCGCCACGTCACCAAGCCGCCTGCGTCGTGAACTCGACAGCACTGACATGCGGCAACTCACCGGTCGCTATGGTCGAGTTCACGACACCGCCAGGGGTTAGGATGCGCCGACCATGCGCATCGCGGGAACGGTCGCTGCGCGCGCTACAGGTATCTGCTCGGTCGAGCGGGCCGGCTCGATCACTCTAGCTTCGGTCACGATGGCGGTGACCAGATCGGCTGGAGTCACGTCGAAGGCGGGATTGAGCGCGCCGGACTCGTCCGGCGCCATCCGCCAGCCGCCTACCAGCAGTATCTCGTCGGGGTCCCGGTACTCGATGGTCACCGATGAACCCGTGGGGGTGTCCAGATCGATGGTGGCAGTGGGAGCAGCCACCACGAACGGGATGCCGGCCCGGGCCGCGGCCAGCGCCAGTGGGTAGGTGCCCACCTTGTTCACCACGTCATAGTTGGCGGCGATCCGGTCCGCTCCGACGATCACCGCGTCCACCTCACCGCTGGCGATCAGTGACGGACCGGCACTGTCCACCACCACCTGGTGGGGCACGCCCAGCCCGGCGAGCTCGTAGGCAGTGATCCGGGAGCCCTGCAGCAGCGGCCGGGTCTCCCCGACCAGGATCCGCTTGATCAGCGCGTCGGCATGCAGGGCGCGCACCACACCGAGCGCGGTGCCCCATTCCACGCAGGCCATCGCGCCCGCATTGCAGTGGGTGTGCAGCACCATCGGCCGGTCGCCGACGTAGCTGCGCAGCAGGGCGGCACCGAGCCGGGACAGCGTCGCGCACGCTCGCACGTCGGTGTCCACCAGCGACTGTGCGGCGGCCAGCACCGCGGCGGGCCCCCGCGGCACCGCGGGCAGTACCTGCTGCACCGCCCAGCGCAGATGCGCTGCGGTGGGCCGGGCTTCGGCTATCCGGCGGGCGTCGGTGCGCACCGCGTCCGGGTCGTAGCCCAGCTCGGCCGACCGCGCCGCGGCGAGCGCAACGCCCAACGCTCCCATCGCACCCAACGCCGGTGCGCCGCGCACCACCAACCGGC
>DATFDO010000192.1:0-17802 GCA_035252045.1 Pseudonocardiaceae bacterium | reverse complement strand
CCGGCACGCCGCTGCTGGCCCCGCGGCGCTGGCCGGCGCGGGCTGCGGCCAGCATCTCCACCCACGACCTGCCTACCGCGCTCGGCTTCCTGCGTGGTGAGCACGTACGCACCCGTGCCGAGCTGGGCTTGCTCAACGACGACGCGGCGGAGTGGGCGCAGGCGCGAGCAGAGCGCGCAGAGCTGGTGTCGCTGCTGCGCGCCGAGGGCTTGCTCAGCGCTGAGGATGAAGGCAGCGAGCGTCAGATCGTGGTGGCGATGCATGCATTGCTGGCTCGCACGCCGTGCCGGCTATTGCTGGCTTCTCCCTATGACGTGGTGGGTGAGACCCGCCAACCCAACCTGCCCGGCACCGTCGAGCAGTACCCGAACTGGCGGTTACCGCTGCCGATCACCCTGGAGCAGCTGCAGCGGGATTCGCGGGTCGACACGGTGCTGGCCGCGCTGCGACCGACCGGCAGCGGGATCGCCAGCAGCATGGAACCATAGGCGCAAGGGGCGCGGCTTTCGCTTCGCCAGGAGGTGCCATGGGCGACGACTCTCTCGAGGAGATCCGGCAAACGCCGGAGGGATGGGCACTCGAGCAGGAGATGGAGGTAGCGGCGGAGGTCTACGGACCCGAGCAGAAAGGGATTCGCACGGATTGGTCCGAATTGAGTGACGAGGAGCTGGTTGATCGATACAAGCGTCTGCTCGGTTTCGACCTGAAATGGGAGACATAGTCACCGCGCCGGGCTCGGCCCTGGCTGGCAATGCGAACAGTAATAGGTGTGCGGCGCATGCACCCGGTGCTGTTGCCCGCGGGCTCGCTAACCGGTGGTGGGCTGCTGGGGCCCGTCCGGCACGGACCAGGAGCAGCCGCCGGGCCAGTGCCAGGCAGTTCCGCGAGGACTACGCCGGCGTCGTTTTTCCGTCGCCCGCCGCCGGACAGCACCGCCTCTGAGACATTCCCAACGCTCACATACACCGCCACTGTCCACGCGCTGACCCCCCGCGGTCCCGGGCGGAGCTCAGCCGGAGGAGCTCAGCCGGCCAACGTCAGGGCCTTATTACTGAGCCGGTCATAAGGAGGTCGTCCAGTAGTTCGGGGCAGGTTGGCGGGCAGCGGTCACCAGCGGTGTTCGATCAGCCCAGCCTTCTCGGTGGGCTTGGACCGGACCTGCGCCGGGAGGTTGGTGTGCGGCGAACAGGGTCGGCTCCAAACCGTGTGCATCTCGTGCCGCCATGCGGGTCAGCGGTTAGCTCGCGTGCAGGTGCCGGAAGACGTCGCCGACGCCGCTCTCGACGGACGCCTGCCCGGCCGGAACCTCCGCGAGATCGACCTCGCCAATGACTACCCACCCCGCCTGGAAATCGTCGCCGGCATCTTCGCCCGCAAAGGCTAACGACAGCGCTAGGCCCACAACCATCCGTTGAACCTGCTGTGGGACGCATTCACTCAGGCCACCCCCACCAGGTCAGTGCCTGCGGTGCTGCCGGGCTGAACCGGCAGCCCACCAGCGAGACCACCCGGCGACCCAGCGACCCGGTCCCGGGTGCGGTGAACCCAGAACGGCGCAGAACAGCCGTAGATGCCCCTTCGATCAGCCGCCCTGGCCCGCATTCGCGCAGTCGGGTGAACGGCCGGTTAAGGAGGGACGAAATGACTGAATAGTACGGTCGTTGATGACTGTTCGTGCGCCAAAACTACTGGTTACGCCCAGCCGAGTGCCTACTATCGGGTGCCATGGTCTTCATGACAGTGTTCGTCGTAGTTCACGTCCTGAGCACTGGGCTGATGGCGATCACTTTGCGCGGCAAGCGCGCCGCACCGCGGCCATCCCCGGACACCATGACCGCCACCCAGCTGATCGAGCCCGATGATGTTGCCTCATCCGACACCGTAGACCAGGATGCACGGTCTGGGTGCTGCGGCGGCAGGGAGCCGGTGTGCGCATTAGGTCAAGGCTGCTGTGAACTGCCAGCAGCGGGCGCGGCGCAGCTAGAGCAGATCCGGCAGAACTTCTTAGCCGACGTCAGTCATGAACTGAAAACACCGGTCGGGGCGGTGGCACTGCTAGCCGAGGCGGTGCTAGGCGCCGCAGAGGACCCGCATCAGGTGCGGTGGTTCGGCAACAAGATCCTTCACGAGGCCAATCGGTTGGCCAACCTGGTCAGTGAATTGATCGCATTATCCCGGCTATACGCCGCCGAGCGAGCCCCCGAGTTGACCACTGTCGACGTCAACGAGGTGATACGGGCGGCGCTGGCACGCAGCCAGCTGGCCGTCGAATCGGCCAACGTGCAGATCACCGTCGATGCCCCCGGTGGTGTGCGGGTCATTGGTGATGCGACGCTGCTGACGACTGCACTGTCCAATCTGATCGATAACGCGGCGTCTTACTCGCCGCCCGGCAGCCCAGTGTGGGTGAGCACACGTCTGGCCGACGGGTTTGTCGACATTGCTGTCATCGATCAAGGCCGGGGCATCGCTGCCGAACATCAGCAACGAGTGTTTGAACGGTTCTTTCGTGTTGATCCGGCGCTGAGCCGATCTACCGGGGGCACTGGCTTAGGGCTGGCGATCGTCCAGCGCGTCGCGATCAACCATGGCGGCAACGTCCAGCTTCGCAGCAAGCCTGGCGCCGGGTCCACGTTCATCCTGCGGATTCCTGCACATCAACACAGCACGCACGGTAGTTCGCTGACATCAACACTCGAGTACGCAACAGCGGTACGGCCATAGTGTCTTGTCCTTCAACGCGGGCTGCTTCCGTGCTCACGGTCCACCAGGTCTCAGCCATGGCAGGGTGCTTCGAGTCGGGTGGTGTCACCGGTTAGTCCAGATCACGGGCCGCGCGGCCGGCTGAGGGCTAGGGCAGCAGCGCTTCCCCATGCCGTCGCCGGGCGAGTCGGGAGGATGTGCGCAGACAGGAGATCACTGCCAGGGCGCGTTCGAGTGCGGCGTCGCTTGGCAGATGGTCGCTCCATCGTGCGGCGATGTGGCCGTCTGGGCGCACGAGTAGCGCTCCGCTGGTGCCAAGCCCACACAGGTCCGCTTGCTTTTCGCTGCACGCTTCGTGGCGCAGCGGCCAGGGTTGGGTGGCGAGTTCGCCCGATTGGTCGGGGTGGGCGGTGAGCAGGGTGAACCACTCGCCGAGGGCGTCGAGCGACGAACGACCGTCGCGCAGCCACAGGTGTGGCATACGGTGGCCGGGCCGGCCGGTGGGGACATAGTCGGTCACCGGGTCGGACAGCATCGGCGGTGTACTGCCATCGGCCAGCACGGCGGCCGACTCGTAAGCGGTGCCGAGGACAAGGCCGAGCTGGGCGAAGTAGCGGTCCGACCAGGGGAACTCGATGGTTGTCCGCGGCCGGCGGGCAAGCAACTGCTCACGGCGCCGGGCCTGCACCTGCATCATGAGCTGGGTGTTGGCCGTCGCCTGCCGCAGCGTCTGCTGGGCGATCGGCAGTCGTTCGGTTTCGTAGGTCGAGAGCAGGCCAGGCCCGGCCCACCCGTGCAGGACGCCCGCCAGTTTCCAGCACAGGTTGTACACGTCGGCGATTCCGGCGTTCATGCCCAGACCGCCAGCGATGGGCATGGCGTGCGCGGCGTCGCCGGCCAGCAGGATCCGGCCGTGCCGGAATTGTTTGGCCACGAACGCGGTCATCGTCCAGTGCTGAAGCCGCAGGATGCGCAGGTCGGGTGGAACGTCGGTCGGGGAGCTGGCTAGAGCCTCAATGAGCAAGATCCGCCATTGCGCGAGCTCGACATCCTCAGGAGTCACCACGAACCAGGCCCAGCCCCCCTCCGGATACAGAGGGGCAAACAATCCCCGCGCGGTGAAATAAACCCCGGCCGGGCGGTGGGCACTCCAGAGGTCGAGATCGGCATCGAAAACCACCGTGGTGAAATTCGCGATCGGCCCGGGCCCGTCGGTGTCAATCCCCAACCGCTGACGAACGGTTGAGCCGGCCCCGTCTGCCGCGATCACATAGCGTGCATGCACCTGGAACGACTCGCCACTGTGGTGATCGACCAGCGAAGCCACAATTCCATTGGATTCCTCAGCCAGCTCGACGAGCTGGACACCAAACAACACCTCCCCGCCAGGCGCGGCCATCAGGATGGGTTCCAGCCGATCCTGCGAGGTAACCACGCCAGTCACCGGGCTCTCCCGTATCGGCGCTTTGACCCCCACCATCTCGGCCTGCGCGTAATCCCGCCCAAGAAGGACGTCACAGAAACGGATCTGCCCATACTCCGGCCTAAACGCGCGGCCGCTGATCTCGACCGCGAGCCCGAGTTGGCGAAAAATCTCCATCGAGCGCACATTCACCAACCGCGACCGTGGGAAAGACGAAAGCTCGCTGCGCTTCTCGACCAGCAGCGAGGGCACCTGCCAGCGCCGCAACAGCGCCCGAGCTGTGAGCCCGACCGGCCCGCCACCGACGATCAACACCGCCACGTCAGTACTCGCTATGGCCATGTCGGCTCCCTCTCGACGCCATCCACCGGCCAGGTTGTATCAGTCCCCACACCGTCTCTGGCAAAGGATTTAGCGGGCCCAACGGCATCGTTGCGTCGGCGAGTCATGAGGCCGGGCAGGCTGGGTCGATGCGTGGTCATCTCGCCCGCCCGAGCCGAGGATCGGACAGCCCGTGGGTTTCTGCCTGCACGACATGGCGCTAGTGCCACCGATGACGAGCCGCGCCTAGTTGGGACACGCGGGTCCCGACCTGCTCATCCCACCCTCGCTGTGGACCTCGCAATTACTGCATTGGATGGGGACCTGGCTGGCAGCACGGGCAGTAATAGGTGTTCCGCGCGTAGACATCATCCCCCTGCGAGGCGCGAATCACGCGTGTGCCGCACCGGCGGCACGGTTGACCACTGCGTCCGTACACCCAGTGCTGGGCGCCGCGCGCCAGCTCGCCGGTAGTGGACTGCTCGGGCCGGTCGGCGTTGGCCAGTAATAACCGTCGAGCCAGGGCCACCACGGCATCCGGATCGACCTCACGGACCGCGAGCCAAGGCGAAAGTCCCAGCAGGAAACAGATCTCCGTCTTATATAAATTCCCCACCCCGGCCATGATCCGCTGATCGAGCAGCGCCTGCCCGATTTCGATATCGGGATGATCCCGTAATCGTTTCGCCGCGTGCGCCGCGTCGTCGCCATCCCAGGTCGGCTTGAGCAGATCGGGCCCTAGGTGCCCGACGAGCCGGTGTTCGTCCCGGGTGGCCAACAAAGCCATGTCGTGCAGGCAAAATCCCACCGCTATCCGATCCAGGGTGGTCAACACCGCACGGGCTTGATGGTTCGGTCGCCGCCAGCGCTGCCCGAGCCGGTAGAGGTGCCAGGAGCCGTCCATCCGGAAATGCGTGTGCAGGCTGCGCCCATCGTCGAACCGGGTGAACAGGTGCTTGCCGACGCTGTGCACCCCCGTCACGGTGAGCCCCGCCAAGTCGTGCTCCACCAGCCGCGGATGGCGCAACTCCCCCCGAACCAGCCGCTGCCCCCGCAACGCATTCTCCAACCGCTTTCCCGCGGCGTACACCGTGTCGCCCTCAGGCACCACTCACCTCCCATCGCGCAGCACGTTCTGGTGAGTGCGGTGCAGGAGCAGGGCGAAGCTGAGCGCGCCGACGATCAGATAGGCGTACCAGGTGTGGACGGCATCCCACAGGGTGTGTAAGGCCACCACGAGCACGAAGGTGCCCACCGCGGCAGCCAGCGCGGCTAACCTCCACCGTTGCGCGTAGGCCCACCACAGCGCCGCCGCAGCGAGGCCGGTCCAGGCGGCGTGCCCGGCCGGGCTGAGGATCCCGCGCAACAGGATCTGGGTTTCCGCGTCGCTGAGGTCACCTCCGGTGGCCAGCAGGGTCACGAACCCGTAGCCCAACGTCTCCAAGACGGCGAAACCCATGCCCACCGCGACGCCGACGAGCAGCCCGTCCGCCGGGTTGGTCCGGTACCTGGTGAAGATCAGCACCGCGATCGGTACCAGCAGCTTGGCGACTTCTTCGATCAACCCGATGTATACCGCCGGCAGCACGCCCAACCGGCGCATGATGTCGAATTCGGCGACGCTGGCCAACGCGGCGCCCAGCACCCCGCCCAGCACGGCACAGCTCACCAGCACGCTCAGCGGCAGATCGAAGGCCGGGTTGCGACCATCGATGTAGACCACGAAGCTGACCGGGATCACCAGCGCCCCCAGCAACAGCAGTGACGGCACCAGGGCGGGGTTTCCGGTGACCACCAAGGCCTGCTGGACGGCGATGAACAACCCGATACCCACCCCTAGGACGGGCAACCATGCCCACCGGCGAGCCCGCGCCGGACGAGACCGGCCCTCTGGTCGTGTCCCGTACTGCACGGTGGCCATGACTCCCCTTCTACTCCATCGGTCAGGAATGGGCACCATTTGCCACGTCACACCCAGCTAAGGTTTTCCGCCAACCACTCGCGCGCACCCTCGGCGATGACACGGCGGGGCAATCAACGACCTGAGGGCTCAGCCGGCCGCGGCCGTCCAACTCGACCAGCGCCCGACGTCGATCGCCAGCACCGGACCGTGCGGCGGGCGTGCACGGTACTGGGGATAGCGCGCCATCAGCCGCGCAATGGCTTTCCGGCCCTCGGGCTCGCCGGCATCGACCATGCGGCCGCTACCGTCGGCTCGTACCCACCACAGCGCGGTCCAGTCGTCGTCGTAGTGGTCCACAAGAGCGGCGACCCGCGGGTTGGCCGCGATGTTGGCCAGCCGGCGTAGCGACGTCGAGCGTTTGGACTTCGCGTCGACGGCGGTGTAGATCGTGTTGCTTGCCAGCGCGAAGACCATCGGAACGAGATGCGGGCGCCCGCCGGCGTCCGCGGTGGCCAGCCGAGCTACCCGGGCTTGGGCGAAGCACCAGCGCGCCTGCTCAGGTGTCATTTTCCCAGTGAACTGGCTGATCGCGGCTGTCCACTTCGCCAGCGCCCGCTCGACGGTGCTGCGCGATCCGGACGGCAGCCGATGGTTGGCCCGCCGCACCCCGCCCGCGCCGGGCGTTCCAGTGCGATGGGATCGCGGCACCCCGGCTTGGGGTCCGACCAGATGCGCTCGAAGTGTAGGAACTGGCCCTTACAGCTGGCCTCGTGCCCGGTCCAGATCGCTGTCATCGCCTCCGCAACCTGGCCGGTGTCCTGCACCAGGTGGGCCAGCGCACCGGGACTCATGCCGTGATGCGTGGGGAAATACCCGACGCCGAAGTCCAGCCGTGGTCACTTCTGTCGGAAGTTGACCCGCTTGGTCGGTCCCTTGCCATCTTCGAGTTTGGCCGGTCGCAAGACGTCGTTGTCGGCCAGCGTCCTTTCGGTGCCGTCGCGCAGATTTTCCTCCACCACCTGAGCGTCCGGGGGCATGTGGGCGAGCTCCCGGATGTCACCGACCGAGATGGTGTCCTTGTTCCACGGGTAGGCCTTGCCCTCGATCAGTACCTCGTAGCCTGCAGTCTGCGTCATCGTTGATCCACCCTCCTCAGACGCCGAGCAGGTCCGGCTCGTCGCTGAGCCGGACCTGCTTCACATACCCGCTACGGGCCGATTCATGCCCGGGCCGGCGCCCCGGCCACCATTGTGGCCGGTTCCAGGGCCAGATCGATCACCTCGCGGACGTCACCGACCAGATGCACGGTGAGCTCGTCGCGCACCGCCTGGGGCACGTCGTCGAGGTCGGGCTCATTGCGCCGGGGCAGCAACACGGTGGTGAGCCCGGCCCGGTGCGCGGCGAGCAGCTTTTGCTTCACGCCGCCGATCGGCAACACCCGCCCGGTTAGCGACACCTCACCGGTCATCGCCACGTCGGCGCGCACCGGCCGCCCGGACAGCAACGACGCCAGCGCGGTGGTCATGGTGATCCCGGCACTGGGCCCGTCCTTGGGCACCGCCCCCGCCGGCACGTGCACGTGCACGCCGCGCTGAGCCAGGTCACCGACCGGCAGCTCTAGCTCGGCGCCGTGCGAGCGCAGGTAGGACAGCGCGATCTGGGCGGATTCCTTCATCACCTCACCGAGTTGCCCGGTCAGCGTGACGTCGGTCGACCCGGTCTCCTTGTCGGCCAGCGAGGCCTCCACGAAAAGCACATCACCGCCGGCGCCGGTCACCGCGAGCCCGGTCGCCACTCCCGGCACCGCGGTGCGCTCCACCGATTCCGGGGTGTGCTTGGGACGGCCGAGGTATTCGCGCAGGTCGTCAGGTCCGATGTGGACGGGAATCTCGCCCTGGTTGAGCGCCAGTTGAGTGGTCACCTTGCGCAGGATCCGGGCGATCGCCCGCTCGAGCTGCCGCACCCCGGCCTCGCGGGTGTACTCGCCGGCCAGCCGGTGCAGCACGGCGTCGTCGATGCGGACGTCCTCCGGGCTCAGTCCGGACCGGTCGAGCTGGCGGGGCAGCAGGTGATCGCGGGCGATGGCGACCTTCTCGTCCTCGGTGTACCCGTCGAGGGTGACCAGCTCCATCCGGTCCAGCAGCGGCGCGGGGATCGACTCCAGCACGTTGGCCGTGGCCAGGAACATCACATCCGACAGGTCCAGCTCGACTTCCAGGTAGTGATCGCGGAAGGTGTGGTTCTGCGCCGGGTCGAGCACTTCCAGCAAGGCGGCCGTCGGGTCACCGCGGAAGTCGGAGCCGAGCTTGTCCACCTCGTCGAGCAGCACGACCGGGTTCATCGTGCCCGCATCGGAGATGGCCCGCACGATCCGGCCGGGTAGTGCGCCGACATAGGTCCGGCGGTGCCCCCGGATCTCGGCCTCGTCACGGACACCACCCAGGGCAACGCGGACGAACTTGCGTCCCATCGCCCGGGCCACCGACTCACCCAGCGACGTCTTGCCGACCCCGGGCGGCCCCACCAGGGCCAGTACTGCACCACTGCGCCGGCCGCCCACGACACCCAGCCCGCGGTCGGACCGCCTGCGGCGAACCGCCAGGTACTCGATGATGCGGTCCTTGACGTCGGTCAGCCCGTAGTGGTCGGCGTCGAGAATCTCCCGCGCGCCGGCGATGTTGTAGCTGTCCTCGGTGCGGTCGTTCCACGGTATGGCCAGCACGGTGTCCAGCCAGGTACGGATCCAGCCGACCTCAGGCGAGGCCTCAGCGGTCCGCTCCAGCTTGTCGACCTCGGTCATCGCCGCCTTGTGCACCGGCTCTGGCAGGTTCGCGGCCTCCACCCGGGCCCGGTAGTCCTGCTCCTCGGTAGCGGGCTTGCCGTCCAGTTCAGCCAGCTCCTTGCGGATCGCGGCGAGCTGCTGGCGCAGCAGGAACTCCCGCTGCTGGCGCTCCATGCCTTCTTTGACGTCCTTGTTGATCGTCTCGGCGACGTCGAGTTCGGCGAGCTGTTCCTGGGTCCAGGTGACGAGTTTTTCCAGCCGCGCCACCACGTCCGAGGTCTCCAGCAGCCAGAGCTTCTGCTCCTTGGTCAGGTACGGGGCGTACCCGGCGAGATCGGCCAGCATGCTGGGCTCGTCCACCTGCCGGAACGAGTCGATCGTCTGCCAGGCGCCGCGGCGCTGCAGGATGGTGATCACCAGCCCGCGGTACTCCCGGGCCAGCTCCTGCACGCGGTCCGTCGCCCCGGTCTCCTCCAGGACGCCGGCCTCCACCCAGAGAGCTGCACCCGGACCAGTCGTGCCGGCACCGATCCGTACCCGGTGCGTGCCCCGCACCACCGCGGCCTGCTCGCCACCGGGCAGCCGGCCGATCTGCTCGACCAGGCCCCAGGTGCCGACAGAGGCATACTTACCGTCCAGCCGCGGCACCAGCAGGATCCCCGGCTGAGCGTTGGCATCTACGGAAGCCGCACGAGCAGCTTCAAGGGCGGCCCGCACTTCGGCGTCGTCCAGCCGCATCGGAACCACCATTCCTGGCAGCACCACGACGTCGTCGAGCGGCAGAACCGGCAGTTTCACAGTCTCGGTCAAGATTGCCACACTTTCGGGCCAGAAGATTGAGTTCACTTGACTCAACTATGGTGAAGGCGGCGGTATTCCGAACACCCGGCATGAGCCTCGATGACGGCACGCGGCGCTGCTCACTGGCTGACGCGGCCGCCGACCTGCCACTGAAAGACCTCTGCAACCGCCTGCTGCGCGACGTCCCGGGCACTGGAGATGACATCGCTGCTCTCACCGTCCGGCTTCCAGCCCCACCCCGACCTGCCCGCTCGGGCCTCAAGCCACTGGCGACCAACCAGCCAGCTGTTCTCCTGGCACACGAGGCGAAGACGGCTCAGCGATCTTGCACCGACCCGGGGAGCAGGCTGAATCCCCTCAGGGGCGCCTGCACCCGGCTGCGTCGCCGCAGGCTTTCCACGTCACGGAGCACGATGGTGCGCCCCTGTATCGTGATGAGTCCACGCGCGGCGAAGGATCCCAGCGCGCGGTTCACCGCCGGGCGGGAGGCACCGATCATACCGGCAAGGTCAGATTGCGTCAGCCCGCCATCAAGCACAACGCTGTGTACCTTGTCGCCTTGTTCCGAAAGCCGTAGGAGAAGCTTCGCCAGCCGGCCTTTGAGGTCGAGAAACGCTAAGTCACCCGCCTGTTCGGTAAGCTTGCGAACCAGCTTGCCAATCAACTTGAGGAACCCGTCGGCCAGTGCAGGATTGCGGCTTATCAGTTCCAGCAGCTGCGCTCTCGGCAATACGAAGATCGAGCTGGGCTGCAACGTCACCACGGACGCAGAGCGCGGAGACCCATCGAGCAGCGCCAGCTCACCGAAGACCTCTTCCGGTCCCATGATGTTGAGCACCATCTCGTCTCCCCCCTCGGAGGTGAAGACGACCTTCACCAGCCCGTCGAGCACCACGAAAAGATGCTCCCCGGGATCACCCTGGTGACAGATGAGCTGGCCCGGTGGGTAAGTCCGGCACGAACCCGCCTGGACCGCTGCCGCGACGCCCTCGTTGCCCAGCACCCGGAACAACGGGACATTCGCCAGCAAGTCAACGGACTGGGTGTGGCGCATACCCCGCCGCACGGTCTTGCTCATATTCAGTGCCATGAGAAGTCCAATCACCACCAGCCGATCAGAGCAAGGGATCACCCAGCTCATAGATCGCGACCACGAAGGCAACCTCGATGGGCGGGTCCACGCAACGCAGACAACCCTGGTACACATCATTGGGAGCGTGCGGGGCGCTCACCGTGACAACGACGTCGACGTCCTTGTCCTCAGGTTCTTGGAGCTTACAGGGTTTCACTTTAATGCACGACGGCGGTATCCGGTGACCAGACTGACCGGTCATTTCCGAGGGAACGAGTGTGACCGCAGTATTCGCTGGGATATGAACCGGTACGCTGATCGTACGGGGTGGCGGCGGTGCGCCGGACCGCGCGGTGGATATGAGGGCAATATTGTCCGAAACCGTGTACGCCGCATTGATGGAGTTCTCGACCCAGATCCGCATCAACTTCACCGGCACGGTGACGAGATCGTTCAGCCGGTAGTCACCGGCAGACAGCCGGTCAGCCTCGTCCTTGAGCAGTTGCGTTATATCGCCAGACCACTTCGTGACCACGCCGGCAGCCTGCTCCACCGCCTCGGCGAGCGCGGACGTTCGTGGCGATTCTCGATTCGAAGGGTCCTGACCGGTCATGAGCGAGAACTCCTCCCCGGGACGAGCTCGTTTGCCAACTCCACGGACGCTGCGGCGAAGTCAATCTGATTCTGCAAGGATCGAGAGCTGTCACGCACCGCGCACAGCACGGCGTCTCCCCAGTCCTCGACGAAGTCATTCAGGGTGTACTTCCCAGCACGTAGCTTGCTCATCACGTTGCCGAGCTGCCGATCCGCCCTGGTCGCCGATTGGTCGAGATGCACCTGCGCGCGGCGCAGCACGTCCTGCAGCTTGCCACCGAGCTGCGAGCGTGGCTCCTCACCAGCGCTGTCCGGACCAGAGCTGTCCGGCGGCTGCGCACCGAGGCCGAACTGGTGGATCGACTGGTCGAGCCACCCGATTTGCGGGGCCATCGCCGCGAGTGTCTGGCCGCCGCCCGAGATGAACTCATCGTCGAACAACAGATACTTGATGGTCGACACCTCATACCCGCCGGCCAACCGGTTCACCTGGATATAACCCTCGTCGATCCGCAGGACCGTCCGGTCCTTCGCGCGCCGCGGCGCCAGCTTGTATCGCAGCACCAGCCCACCAGCCGGATAATTGTCCCAGGTGAAAACGAGAAAAGTGTCGGGAAACCAACCATCGGGGCAGCCGCCGACCTTCTCCTGATAGACGCCACACCAGTGGCGCTTACCAACCGACAAATCCCCTCTAGTGGCGCCGGGCACGTCTGCGTCCCGATCTGGCACCCTGGTCAGCGAGCAGAAGAAATCGTTGTAATCCCGCCAGCGGTCCGGCAGGAGGGCCGGGGCGACCTGCTGGAGATCGAAATCGGATTTGTTCACCACCATATTTGTCTCGACCCGCGTCACCACTTCACCGTCGACTGACACCAGGCTCGTGTTGATGCGCGAATGTTTGATGGCGGCCAGCGTCGGATGTAAAGGCGAGGACTTCTTCCCCGGTTGCCGGTTGAGCCGTGCCCAGCGCTCATGGAATCGATCGGCGCTGGCGGCGGTGCTCAGTTGTGAATAGACTTCACCGACTTTGGCGGTGCCCCGATGGGACTTTTTGACCAGTTGCTCCACCACCGGCTGGAGCTGATCATAGTCATCTCCCGCAGGTGGAGAAAAATTGCGGTCACGCAACACTTTCATCGCGGCGCCGGCGACGTGGATCCGGTGGATCGGGAGCTCCTGCTGATCCAAGTCCGCGGCGGCCTTCTGTAGCTGAGAGTAGGGCTCCAGCGGGCCGTCGAACTTCACGCCGAGGTGTTGGAAAGCCCCCGCCAGCTTGCCTGTGCGATCGAGCGCCGCGTACACACCTAGTAACGCCTTGCGATTTTCCGAGCGCAGACAATTCTTAGGCGCCATGTCAGGCTCCTTAGCGAGCGGACCTCCTGGCGAGGTTACCCCACGGCGCATCTCACTCACCAGGAGATAAAGGCCGTCAGCTGCGCAGATAGGACAGGTCGGCTGGCCAGAAGATCAGCGGGTTCGCTCCACCACATAGTCGACTAAATGCCGGATAACGTCGGCTTTGTCTGGCTGGATGGCCGACCGGAATGCTTCCGGAAAGGCCGCCTCAGCGCCATCGGCGACGCCGCGGGCAAAGCCTTTGGCGAACGTGATGCTGCCATGCTCCTCGAGCAGGCCGGCCAGCCAGTGCAGCCGATCATCCGTGCGGTCAGCGTCCGAGCCCGCCATGAGGGACACCACCGCGTCTCGCAAGGCGGGCTCCGCCACCGACAGCAGGTGGATGATCATCAACGTCCGCTTACCCTCGCGGAGGTCTCCCCTGATCTCCTTGCCGTAGACAGCCTGGCCGCCGGTCAGATTCAGCACGTCGTCGGTGATCTGGAAGGCGGCACCGAGAAACAAGCCGAACCGCGACAGGGCACCGAGATCGGCGTTACCCCAAGAACCGATCAGCGCCCCGATCCGCAGCGGTGCGATTGTCGTATACCAGCACGTCTTGGCCGCGACCAGCTCCAGGTAATCCTGCGGGGACAGGCAGGTCACGCCATCCCGGCGCCAGCCGAGCTCGAGTGCCTGACCCTCCAGCGTGCGCCACATCGCCGAACAGAACTCATCCACGATCCGCGAACTCAGCCGCCGGCCCAACCGGTCACCTCCGGACCGGAGGACCTCGAAGCTCAGCATTGCCAGGGCGTCGCCGGCATTAAGGGCCAGCGGCATGCCCTCACGCTGGTGCAAAGTCGGGCCTCCGCGGCGCCAGGCACTACCGTCCTGAATGTCGTCGTGGATGAGAAAAGCATTATGCGCCAATTCGATCGCCGCCGCGGCGGCCACCGCGTCGCCTTCTGAACCACCGTAGGCGCCGCAGGTGGCAAGACACAGCGCGGCCCGCAAACCCTTACCGGTACGGCGCGGATATTCGGCCATCGGTTCGTATAGCCATTGGCGCGGCTCCCCGCTCGGAAGATGCCGCTCAATTTCTGCCAAAGCTTGCTGCCGGTAGTGACTGAGCATGTCCTCGAGCGTGGTGGTGGCCCGCGCAGAGCCTGTCATTCCGGCGCCTGCCTTGGTAGCACCGTGACGCACAGCGGCAAGTAAAGCTCGGGCACATTAGAGGCCAGAATCACCGATACGTAAGTGCCGGGATCGGCCGACAGCGGGATAGTCATACGGACCTCGATCCCGCAGCTACTGCGCGGCGGGAGCGGGTCGAGAATGTGCGGATGGAACACAACGGTGGTGGCTAGCTCACATCCGGCGTGGGAGCGTAGTGGGGCGCAGTGTGGCCGTACAGCGGCAACGGCAGCCGCGGAAGTGTTATGGATCCAGAACACAGCAGTCTGGTCGGCGCCAGGTTCGACGGGATCCAACACGACTGGACTCAGACCGGCCGGCTTCTCTGACCCTGGCAGGCGACTGAGCAGGATACCGAGCAGGGTTGACGCATTGTCGATGACACTGGCCACAACGTCGCCGGCCACCGTCGCATCGGCCCGGATCTGCCGGAGCACCTGATTGAGATCTCCATTTAACGGCGGCGTGCTGCGGTGATTACCGTTGGCTGCACCGGCCCCGGTGAGCAGCCGTGCCGCCAGATCCTCGGCGGCGTGCCGGCCTATCCCACGCGCATCAGTCAAGACCCTGAGATTCTCGGCGGGATCCAGCGCGTCAGCCCACCACGAGCGATTCCTTGATCGATCATGGCCGTTCTGATCAACCATAACGGCTCCTTGAAACCGCTTCTCCGGTGTGGCGAGATGGTAAACGCGTTCACTACCACTTTCTCCGCGCAACGGAGGGTGCCTGACCGGCGACGCATCAGTGATCCCCCGACCACCATGCGCACCACGTCAATTAGGGCTGAACGTAGAGCACGAAGCGAGTTATTGTCGACAGACATGTGAAGGAGATGGCATGTCGGACTGGCCGGCGGCGGACCGGCAGCTTCCTGACTCGAGTCAACGCCGGCACCTCACCGTGATGTTTTGCGACGTAGTGGGCGCAACACACATATCAGGCGAACGGGACGTCGAGGTGTATTTCTCGATACTGCACGCCTACTACAGCGAATGCAGGCCGGTCGTCGAGCGCCATGGTGGACGCATTGCCCAGCACCAGGGCGACGGAATCTATGTGTGGTTCGGCTATCCCGTCCCCAAGGGCGACGACGCCATCCGCGCGGTGCGCGCCGCCCTTGATCTTTTGGTGGTGCTCCGGCGTCTGTCCGGCCGTCTGGAGGCAGAGATCGGCGAGCCGCTGGCGGTGCGCATCGCCATCCATGCCGGTGAAGTACTCGTCGCGCCCGTCGCTGGCGAGGTCGCTCCGCTGGCGTTCGGCCACACCCCCAACCTGGCGGCGAAACTCCAGCACGCCGCGCGCCCCGGCACGCTGGTGATCAGCGATGAAGTACTGCGGCTGGTCACGGACTGCTTCGAGGTCCAAACCGGGCCGCCCGCGGTGTTGGCTGATGGGTCTGTGGTCCCGGTGCACGAAGTGGTCAAGGAAAAACACCGGCAAGGCCGGGTCGGGCGCAGCTGGCGCACGCCCATGGTCGACCGCAACCGTGAGCGGGCCCGGTTGCAAGGAATATGGACCGCGGTACAGGCCGGTGATGGCGCCGCCATAGCACTCGTGGGCAGCCGGGGAATCGGTAAGACGCGCCTGGCCGCGACGGTGCTGTCCTGGGCCGGATCCGCCGAGGCGAAAGTGCTCGACTGTGCCTGCAACCACCTGGATACCACCACCGCCTACCGCGCCTGCCGCACGCTACTCACCCAGGCCGCCGGCATCGAGCCTGACGACCCCCCGATCGTGACCGCCGCGCTACTCCAGGATCATCTCGACGAGCTGGGTATGGACAAGCGGGTCGCGACCCTGCTCGCTACCGTGCTCGGCCTTCCTGCGGAGGCAGTGGGTCCGGCGCCGGATCTCACCCCTTCCAAGCTCGCTGAACTCACCACGGAGTACCTGGTGGAATGGGTACGGCAGGTGGCATCGACGCCCACTGTGCTGCTGGTCGATGACGTGACCGATGCCGACCCTTCCAGCCTCGGCGTTCTCGCCCGGCTCTCCGCTGCCCCACCAGCTCGGCTGCTGCTGGTTCTCACCGCCCGCTCAGACGTTGCCCCTCCCCCATTCCTGGCCGCTGACACCATCGAGATCATCGAGGTCACACCGCTGCCTGGCCAGATCTGCGAAGCGCTGGTCGACGCGGTCACCGCGAAGTCACCGCTGGAGCAGCAGCAGCGCCAGCAGGTGCTCGCCCAGGGCGAGGGGATACCGCTGTTCCTGGAGGAACTCGCCCGATCCGCCCAGCAAGGCTTGCACCGACCCGGCCTGCCCATCACCCTCACCGGCCACTTGCAAGCCCGGCTGGCCGCCCCGGGCATCGACCGGGAAGTCGCGGGCGCGCTCGCCGTGGCCGACCGCGACCTGGATGAAGCGGTCCTGGCCGCGGTGCTCGAAGCCAATCCGCAGCAACTCCGCGCCCGGCTCAGCGGTCTGCTCGCCAGTGACCTGGTCGTCGACACCGGCGGCCCCGGCTCCCGCTACCGGTTCCGCCATGGCCTGATTACCGAAGCCGCCTACAACCTGCTCCTGCGCGATCAGCGCGCCCACCTGCACAACCGCCTCGCCGAAGCCCTCGCACGACCACACACACCGGGTCATCCCATTGACTGGAACGTCGTAGGCAAACACCTCAAATTAGCGGGCCGCCCCCTGGACGCCTTCGAGGCCATCCTCACCGGCGCCAACGAAGCCAGCCGCACCGGCGCATTCCAAGAAGCACTGCAAAGCTACCGCGACGCCCTCGGGATCATCGCCGACGTCAAGGACGCCGGCACCAGGGACGCCCTGGAGATGCGCTGCCGGCTTCTGAAAGGAGGCGCAGCCTCCGTTGCCAGCGGGTACACATCCGAGGAAGCGGTCAAAGACTTCGATCGTTGCGCCGCGTTATGCCGCCAGCTGGGCTCTCGACCTGAGCACCTGTCCGCAATCATTGGTCCACTGTCGTTCTACCTGACTCGCGGAGAGCTCTCTGCGGTACGGCGGGTTGCTGAGGACCTTCGATGCTGGGTGGATACCGGCAATACCTACCACCACGCTGAAAGTGCGGCCATCTTTGGCGCGCTCAGCTTTTTCGAGGGCGACTATCAAAAATCGGGCGAGTTGTTTGACTCGGCGGTGGCAGAATTCAGCTCCCGGCCGCCCAGCGATCCCACCGAACGAAATTGGTTCTTACCGCATGACGTTGCTGTTGCAGCGCTAGCTCACCATGCCGTTTTCCGCTGGTTCGCCGGCCAACACGGCGTGGCGCGAAAAGCAGGCGAGCGGGCCATCGCCCGCGCGTCGACGTTTGGCTTCCCGCTGGGGCCGTTCAGCATGGCCTACGCCAAAAGCTACCTGGGCTGGGCCAACGCCATCGTGGGGAACTACCGCACCGCAGCCGCATTTGCCTACGACGTTCGAGAGATCGGTCAGCGGCACGGCTTTTCGATCTGGGAAAGCAACGGAGATGCGCACCTGGCCATCGCCCAAAACCGGATCGGCGGACGAGGCGACGCCGCAGACACGGTCGAGCATCATGCCGGCGCCTGGGAGCGCATCGGAGTACGTGTCTTCCTTCCATACTTCCTGACAGCGGCCGCAGACATCCGGGCGGCTACGGGCCAGCATGCCGAAGCCTTAGCCGGGTTTGCGGCGGCCGGCCGGGCCGCCGAGAAGACCGGCGTGTACTTCTA
>DATFDO010000191.1:0-2790 GCA_035252045.1 Pseudonocardiaceae bacterium | reverse complement strand
TGGCTCGAGCAGTTCGGTCCCGTCGAAGAACTCGACGAGTTCTTGGTGGGTCCGCGCCCTGATCGGGGTGCCCCCGCGCTCGGTCACCTGCCGCATCACTGCGAGCATCCGCTCACCATGGATCTCTGCGGTGGAATGAGTCAGTGCCAGGTAGCTGCCGCTGGGCATGGCCGCCTCCAGTCGCGCAACCACGGCATGCGCCTCATCAGAGTCCATGATGTGGTTGACGACGCCCAACAGCATCAATCCGATGGGCTGGTCGAAATCCAGCGTGTGGGCAGCTTTAGCCAGGATCACTTCAGGTTCGCGGAGATCGGCGTGGATGTAGTCGGTGACACCCTCGGCAGTGCTCGTCAGTAAGGCACGGGCATGTGCCATGACGAGCGGGTCATTGTCGACATAGACGATGCGGCATTCCGGCGCCATGGCCTGGGCCACTTCGTGCGTGTTGTTGAGGGTGGGCAGTCCGGTTCCGACATCGAGGAACTGCCGGATCCCCACCTCGCCAACCAGATATCGGACTACCCGGATCAGGAACGCGCGCTCAGCACGGGCACCGTCGGCGATATCCGGGATACTCGCCCGGACCGCGTCGCCTGCCTCGCGGTCGACCGGGTAGTGGTCCTTGCCACCCAGCCAGTAGTTCCAGATTCGTGCCGACTGGGGCTTGCTGGTGTCGATACTGACCTGCTCATGGCCCGGCGAGGACTGGCTGCCAGTCACCTGTGGTCTCCCTGCTGTGCACCGTCTCGGATCTCGGAATGTAGTCATGATTGAGCAGATCACCCTATCGTGTCCACGATCGGCTTGCGCTGCGCTTTTGGTGTCATCCGGTCGCGCGGACGCGGGCGCCTTAGACTTCGCCAGTGCCCCCTCCCATGTCGCCGCCCCTGCGTAAGGTGCTTGTCGCCAACCGCGGGGAGATCGCCGTTCGGGTGATTAGGGCTTGCCGGGATGCCGGCGTGCGCAGTGTCGCGGTGTATGCCGACGGCGATCGCGATGCTCCGTTCGTCACCCTGGCCGATGAAGCGTTCGCGCTGGGCGGCGCCACACCGGCAGATAGCTACCTCGCTGCGGCCAAGCTGCTCGACGTCGCGGCCCGGGCCGGCGCGGATTCGGTGCATCCCGGCTACGGCTTTCTCGCCGAGCATGCCGGGTTCGCCCAGGCGGTGATCGACGCCGGGCTGCGCTGGATCGGACCACCACCCCAGGTGATCCGCGATCTGGGGGACAAGGTCACTGCGCGGCAGCTGGCCGCCAAGGTAGGTGCGCCGCTGGTGCCGGGCACCAGGGATCCGGTATCGGGATCGGCTGAGGCGGTGGCGTTCGCCACCGAACACGGCCTCCCGGTGGCCATCAAGGCCGCCTTCGGCGGCGGCGGGCGGGGCTTGAAAGTCGCCCGGAGCCTGCCGGAGATCCCCGAGCTTTTCGACTCAGCGGTCCGCGAGGCGCTGGCGGCCTTCGGCCGCGGCGAGTGCTACGTGGAGCGCTACCTGGACCGGCCACGGCACGTGGAGGCGCAGGTGCTTGCCGACCAGCACGGGACCATCATCGTGGTCGGCACCCGGGACTGCACCTTGCAACGCCGGCATCAGAAACTGGTGGAGGAGGCCCCCGCGCCGTTTCTGTCTGAGGAGCAGCAGCAGCGCATCCGGGAGGCGGCGCGGGCGATCTGCGAGGAGGCGGGCTACACCGGAGCAGGCACCGTCGAGTTCCTGGTAGGTCCCGATGGTTCGATCTCCTTTCTGGAGGTCAACACCCGGCTGCAGGTGGAGCACCCGGTGTCGGAGGAGACCACCGGCCTGGACCTGGTGTACGAGCAGCTCCGGATTGCGGCCGGCGAGCGCCTGACCTTCACCGCGGACCCGTCCCCGCGCGGCCACGCGATCGAATTCCGGATCAACGCCGAGGACCCGGCTCGGGGATTTCTTCCCGTCCCGGGCGTCGTCACCGTGTTCGATCCGCCCTCCGGACCCGGGGTGCGGCTCGACGCCGGGGTGCAGGCCGGCAGCGTGATCGGCGGGGAGTTCGATTCGATGCTCGCCAAGCTCATCGTCGTCGGTGCGGATCGGACGCAGGCGCTGGCGCGATCCCGGCGGGCGCTGTCGGAATTCGTGATCGAAGGCGTGCCCACCGTCATCCCCTTCCACCGGGCGGTGCTGGCAGAACCCGCGTTCGCTGCCACCGACGCCGACCACTTCACGGTGCACACCCGGTGGATCGAGACCGAGTTCTCCGCACCGCTGGAGCCTTCTCGCACCGTCGCGACGGTGCCACCGCCAGCGCCGCCGCGTCAGACGGTGGTCGTAGAGGTCGGCGGCCGGCGGCTAGAGGTGTCCTTGCCGGGCGAGCTCGGCTTGCCCAGCGGAGGCGCCGCTCGGGCCAGGCCCCGTAAACGCGGCGGCAGCCGGGTCGCCGCGGCATCAGGCGACGCGGTCCGCGCCCCCATGCAGGGCACCGTGGTCCGGGTTGCGGTATCCGACGGGGATGTGGTGAACGTCGGTGATCTCATCGTGGTACTCGAAGCGATGAAAATGGAGAATCCGGTCACGGCGCACCAGGCAGGTACCGTCACCGCCCTGACCGTGCAGCCGGGAACGCCCGTTACTCACGGCACACTGCTGTGCACAATCGCCCCCTGACCCCTGGCGTGTCGTGCCCTGGCGCTCGGTGTGTCGTGCCCTGGGGTGGACGCCCCGCCGTCGCCGCTGAGCAGCAGCGCGCGACACACCGGGCACCAGCGCGCGACACGTGTGGCCGTGGGGCGCGACACGCGCGGCGGTCAGGTCA
>DATFDO010000190.1:0-2775 GCA_035252045.1 Pseudonocardiaceae bacterium | reverse complement strand
CACTCGATCACCACCGGAGTCAGCGTTTCGGCGCAGGTCGCCATGACCTTCTTGGCGGTGGCGGTGGAACCGGTGAACGCGAGCTTGTTCACCCCAGCGCGGCACAGCGCCGCCCCGGTCTGCCCGAAACCCGTCACGACTTGCAGGATCGGCTGTTCGGGTACCACCGCGGCGAGGCTGTCGGCCAGCGCGCGGCCCACGCCGGGGGTCAGCTCGCTGGGCTTGAACACCACCGCGTTGCCGGCGGCGAGCGCGTAGCTGATCGAGCCCATCGGTGTATGCGCCGGGTAGTTCCAGGGTCCGATCACCCCCACCACGCCGAAGGGTTCATAAGCCACCGAGGACTGCTCGTGGCACATCAACAGCCCTGATTTCACCCGGCGGTGGCGCAGCACCCGCTCGGCATGGCGCGCGGCCCAATCCAGGTGCACGATCACCAGGACGCATTCCAGCCGGGCGTCATCCCGGGGCTTGCCGGTCTCAGCGCAGATCAGCTCGACCAGCTCGTCGAGTTGCCGGGCCAGCGCCGAACACCAGGACAGCAGCCGGCGGCGGCGTTGCGCGAAGCCCAGCCCGCGCCACCATTCGGCAGCCTGCCGGGCACGCTCAACAGCCGCGACCACCGACGCCTGGTCATCCACCTCGTGATAGGCGACGACGTCGCCGGTGCGCGGGTCGATCGACGGGAAACGGGTGGCCTGCGCCTGAGCCATCGTGGTTACACCCCCCGCGTCGGCCTGCCTTGAAGCCTACGGGTCAGTCAGAACAAGCGCAGCTCCATGCTGTCCGCACCACGCAGCTCGTCGTAATCCACCGTGACACAGCGGATCCCGCGGTCGGTGGCCAGCGTGTGCGCCTGCGGTTTGATCTGCTGGGCGGCGAACACGCCACGAACCGGCGCCAGCTGCGGATCACGGTTGAGCAGGTCGAGGTAGCGGGTGAGCTGCTCCACCCCGTCGATCTCACCCCGGCGCTTGATCTCCACCGCAACCGTCACGCCATCGCCGTCCCGGCACAACAGATCCACTGGCCCGATGGCAGTGGGGTACTCCCGGCGGATCAGGGTGAAGCCGGGGCCCAGCGCCGAGGTGTGCTCGGCGAGCAACGCCTGCAGATGGGCCTCCACGCCGTCTTTGACCAGCCCCGGATCGACTCCGAGATCGTGCTGGACGTCGTGCACCACCTCGTCGATCTCGATGATCAGCTGTTCACCGGCCCGGTTGGTGACCGTCCAGCATCCCGGCCGCTCGACCAGCGTGCACGGCGGGCTCATCCAGTTCAGCGGCTTGTAGGCCCGGTCATCGGCGTGCACGCTGACCGATCCGTCGGCTTTGACCAGCAGCAATCGCAACGCCATCGGCAGGTGCGCGGTCAGCCGCCCCACGTAGTCCACCTGGCACTTCGCGATCACGAGCCGCACGGCCCACCAGCCTAGCCCCCCGCTCCCCCTTATCTCCCACTCCCCGACATGGAGGCATATCCATGTCGGGTGATCGGGGATTCCGCTTAGTCCGGCCAGGCTGGCGGACGTTTGGCCAGGAAGGCTGTCATGCCCTCTTTGGCGCCGGCGGTCTGGGACGCGGTGGCCATCACCTCCAGGGCGATGCGGTAGGCGTCGACCTCGGGGCGGTCCAGCTGGGCGTAGAGGGTCTGCTTGCCCAGGGCCTTGCTGGCGCGGCTACCGCGGGTGGCGCGGGCCAGTAGATCGTCCACCGCGACGTCGAGCTCGGCGTCGGGAACTGTCCGGTTGACCAGGCCCCAGTCCGCGGCGGTGCGGGCGTCCACGACGTCGCCGGTCAGCGCCATCTCCATCAGCCGCTTGCGACCGATCGATCGGGCCACCGGTACTGCGGGCGTGTGGCAGAACCAGCCACCCTTGCCGCCGGGGAGCGCGAAGGCCGCCGACTCTCCCGCCACCGCCAGATCGCAGGACGCCACCAGTTGACAGCCCGCTGCGGTGGCCAGACCCTGCACCCGTCCGATGACGACCTGGGGAACCGCCTGGATGGTGCGCATCACTTCGGTGCACAGCGCGAGCAACTCCCGGACCCCGGCGAGGTCGCGGGCCGCCACATCGGCGAAGTCGTGCCCGGCGGAGAACACCGGGCCCTCCGCGCCGAGCACGATCCCGGTGGCGTCTGTCCGGCCCGCTTCGGCGAACGCATCGCGCAACTCGACGAGATGCTCAGCCGACAGCGCATTACGCCGCTGCGGCCGGGTCATCGTGATCCGGACCGTGTCCCCGTGCCGCTCAACCCGCATACCCCGACGGTAACGCTGTTACGGCTACCCGTGCATCTTTCCCCACCGACCGTGGATGAGATCCACAATCTGGTCCATGATCTCGGTGAGTTCGAAGTCCTTCGGGGTGAACACCGCTGCGACACCCTGCGCACGCAGCGCCTCGGCGTCATCCGGCGGGATGATCCCGCCGACCAGCACCGGCACGTCCCCGGCACCCGCGGCGCGCAGCCCGTCGACCACCCCCGGCACCACCTCCAGATGTGAACCGGACAGCACCGACAGACCGACCACATGCACGTCCTCGGCCACCGCAGCGGCGACGATCTCGGCCGGAGTCAGCCGGATGCCCTGGTAGATCACCTCGAAGCCGACGTCTCGAGCGCGGACCGCGACCTGCTCAGCGCCGTTGGAGTGCCCGTCCAGGCCGGGTTTGCCCACCAGCATCCGCAACCGCTGGCCAAGCTCCTCGCCGACGGCACGCACCCGATCCCGGACCCGCGCGATCGCCTCCCCCCCCCCCCCCCCCCCCCC
>DATFDO010000189.1:0-10091 GCA_035252045.1 Pseudonocardiaceae bacterium | reverse complement strand
AGCAATCCTACCGGTAGGTCAGGTGACGATCGTCGGTGGCGTCTGCGACGAGTCACCAGTCTTGAGTCACTTTCCCTCATCGACTTCCGCGCGCAACTCTGTGCGCGCACCGGAAGTGCGGCACAGCCGGCAACTTCCGCTGCTCGGCGCATCCACCCAAGAGGCCTTCTCAAAAGCGCGGATCGCTGTCGTCGGCCTAGGCGGTCTTGGATCATTCGTTGCCTTAGAGCTTGCCTACCTCGGCGTCGGCCACCTGACTCTAATTGATCCCGACTGTATCGAAGCCACTAATCTCAACCGACTCATCGGCGCCGGACCGCAAGACATCGGACGGCACAAGGTCGACGTCTTCGGAGAACTCATCAAGCGGGTGGCGCCCAATGTGGAGGTGACCACTGTCGCGGCGCCCCTCCTGGACGATACGGCGCTGGACCACGCCAAAACAGCCGACCTATTGCTGGGTTGTGTCGATGGGCACGGCGCCCGACTCTCGTTGAATCATCTATCCATTCGGTACCTCATCCCGCTCATCGACGCCGGGACGGGCGCTAGACCTGGCACCGGCAGCCACCCTTCGAAATTTGGTGGGCAAGTGCAGGTCGTGGCACCGGGTTTCGGATGCCTCGAATGCCGAGGCTTCATCCAGGCCCGGCAAGCGGCATACGATTTGGCACCGCCTGGCGTGCAGGAATACGAAAGAGCCCACGGCTACGGCACCGAAGAGGCCGCACCATCGGTCATATTCTTGAACGGCGTAGTAGCATCAATGCAAGTTGCTCTGGCCGTTCGCATTCTGTCCGCCGAGCCAGGGCACGCGCACGCCGTGCCGAAGTTGGTTATTTACGACGCGCAGGCTCAGCGCACGTTTACCGCGGGTGTGAGCTACTCACCGGAGTGCGCAACCTGCGGTATCGATGGGGTCGCCGGAGTAGCCGACCTGGCACCCTTGCGGGCCGCGCCGACGGCAGGGCCCTTGTTCGCATCAGCATTACTGGTCACTGAAGCTAGTCGGAGCTGACGATGCCGGATCCCATTCCGAGAAATAGAAGCGCTCATGGCCGCCGGCTGGCTCGGCGGCGGGGGTGGCGAGGCGCCTTCCGGCGAACCTTGGACAACGCTGGCGGCGCCGAGCCCGGTATGCCGCTGCAATGCACGTTTGCCGGGCCCGCACTTCGTCTAGATCAACCACTCCGGCGCACCCATGACCACACCGCGCCCGCTGCGCCACCTCCACCGGCGCCAGCAGATCAACCAGAACCAACCGAGCGTCCAGCACCGCTCGCCCCAGTGATTCACCCGGAGCCTGCGCCCCGGCCTCCCGACGACAACAGCGACCCGGCCCCATCACAGCTGCCGGCCCTGCACTCCGACCCACCGCTGCCAAGCGTCCGCGACAACACCGAGCAGGCTGCGCCACCGCGAGAGCAGTTGCCGGCGCTGCGTCCGGTCCACCCGCTCCGGCGGTCCCCGGACAACGCCGAACAGGCCCCACCGCCGCCACCACGTCCACCTGCCGGACCGCCAACCCGACCACGTGACGCCGAACCTCCCCGGCCGCGGGCGGCCAGGCGGCGGCCTCGCACCGACGTGGTACTCGGCGCGTCGCTGATGGCGAGCGTGGCCCTGGTGGCGGGGCTTACCCTGCCGCTGCTGTCATCCGGTACGCCTTCGCCGTCGAACCCGGCGGCGGCACCCCCGGCGAGTGGGCAGGCCGGCGCCGCACCAGCACCGGACAGCCCGAACAATCCAGCGGCGCCTGCTGACCAACCGGCTGCCGTGGCCGCGGCCAATCACGGCCCCGCGCGCGGCCCCGTGACCTTGCTCGCTGACCGGACCGTGGCAGCGCCGGGGATGCCGGTACAGCTTCCTGCGCCCGCTCAACCGGCCGGTGTCGCCGGTCCTGCGCTGGAAATCGCGTCGCCGGCAGGCGATCCGGTCCACCGGCAGGCCGGGACCGGATATCCCGGCCCGGGCCAGCAAGCAGGGCCACCGGCACCATCCATCCACCCGGACCCGCTATCCGAGTACGAGCGCGAGCAACTTGCCCGGCTGGCGAAGTTGCTGGCAGCGCAGCTGTCGAGCAGTCCCGGTGGAACGAGCGCGCCGGGCAGTTCCACCTTCCCCAACGGCGGCGCAACCACGTTGCCCAAGACCATGCCGACGCCCCCGAAGAGCTCGAACTTGCCCAAGAGCACCCCGAACTCCACCAAGAGCACCCCCGTCTCGCCTGGCGGCTCCCCGGCTAACTTCGGCGGCGGTGCTAGCTATTCGGGCTCCGGCATCAACCACCAAACCGGGCCGGCGGGCTCCGGCCGCGCCGTTGACGGGGCAGGCGCCAAGACCTTCGGCGGCTCCAGCCTCAGAAGCTCCGGGGGCGGCGGGAGTGGCGGCCTCGGGGGCGGCGGTTTCGGCGGTGGGAGGGGCGGCGGGAGCGGCGGCCTCGGTGGCTTCAGCTCCGGCAGCTCCGGGCACAGCTCAACTAAGTGAGAGCACCGGGCAGCACGGCAGTGTCCCCCATTTGCTGGCCTCGGTGGGTATTTTCGGCCTGACCGTCTTCTCTTCCCAGCATCGTCTGGTGAGCGGGTAACAGGGAGAAGCGGTCTTGCCATGAGTAGCGGAATGCAGCGTGTGTCGGTGAACGGCGTTGAGTTGGAATTCGCCGGTGTCGGTGCCGGTGAGCCGGTGGTGTTCATCCACGGCGCCGGTATCGCCGACACTGGCCTGCCCCTGGCGGCCGAGCCGGCCCTGAGCGAGCACTACCGGATGATCCGGTATCGGCGGCGGGGATATGGCAGGAGTACCCGGATCCAGGGTCCGGTCTCGATCGCCGACCATGCGCAGGACTGCCGGGCACTGCTGCGTGCTTTAGAAGTCGAGCAGGCACACGTCGTTAGCCACTCCTACAGCGCTGTGGTGGCTGTGCGGCTGGCTATCGATGCGCCGGAGGTCGTATCCAGCCTGGCGCTGTTTGACCCCACGCCGCTCGTCGTGATGGACCCCGAGCAGTTCGACGAAGCGTTGCGCCCCATCATGCGCCCGATCTTGGATGACTACCTGGCGGGTGACCCGGTGGCCGCGGTCGATGGCATCTTCTCTTGGGTCTTCGGCCCCGATTGGCGAGCGGAGGTCCGCCGCACCGTCCCCGGAGGTCCCGAACAAGCCGACCTCGACGCGGCCACCGTGTTCGAGTCCGATATGCGGTCTGGGCAGCAGTGGCACTTCGGTGACCAGGAAGCAGCGAAGATCACCCAGCCGGTGTTGTTCCTCACCGGCACTGACAGTCTGCCGATCTTCGCCGTGGTCCGCGACCTGCTGCATGCGTACCTGCCGCAAACCGAGGACGATGTGATGCCCGGCGCCAACCACCTGCTGCATCTCCGGCACCCGGCTGACGCCGCGGCACGGCTTGCCGGCTTCCTCAAACGCCACCCCATCGCGGCGGAGTAACCGGCTGGTTCGCCGGAAGTTGATCTAGTTGTTGGTACGGCTCGGGCCATGACGACGCGTTGGGGCCGACCTAGGCGATCTACCCGGGCAACGCGGATGGGGAGCGGGGATACCTCTCAGTGGTCCTCGCCGCTGCGCGCCCCTGCCCAACGTCTGACGGCCTGAGACGGCCTGAACTTGGCCTGCGCTGCCTCGTCCAACAGACTGCCGAGAATCATGCTTGAGCGGAAGTTGGAAGGCTGCGCCCAACCGAGCAGCGTGTATCAGCAGCTAGTCTTCGCTGCTCCTCAGAGCGACGATGAGTACTCGAGCAGCGAGGTGATCGCATGGAGATCGTCAACGCCGACAAGGACCAACTCGTCGCCTCCGTCGAAGCTGCCACCAACCAACTCTGTGCAGTGCTGAGATCCGCATCGGATCCGGACGTGCGGGCGGTGGGAACATGGACCGTGCGGGACGTCGGCGCGCATCTGGCCAGCGGAATCCCGCTTTACACGGGAATCGTCCGGGGCGAGGGCTCAACCTACACGCGCCTAGACCGGATCTCGGAGCTCAATGCCGCGGCCATAACTGCGATCACCGACCGAGACTGCACGTCGCTGGCAGATCAGATCGAGTCCGCTGCCGCCGAGTTCGTCACTGCAGTGCGCACCACACCCGGTGATCCCGAGGTCGTCTACCACGCCGGGATCTTGCTGCGGGTGTCCTCAGTCACCGCCCTCCTTCTCGGCGAGATGTTGATCCACGGCTACGACATCGCCCGAGCATCACGGCGTTCATGGTTCATCGCTCCCGGCGATGCGGGTCTAGTCCTTCGCGGTGGGCTGACAATACTTCCGTACTTCGTGGATCGGGCCGCTGCTGCCGGGGTGCGTGCCAGTTTCGACATCCGCTTGCGCGGTAAGGACGGTCTGCGACTTTGCTTGGCGTTCGATGATGGCTCCGTTAACGTCGCATTTGGCTGCACCGAGTCGGTGGACTGTCACCTATCGGCCGAGCCCGCCACCTTCCTGCTTTTGATGTATGGACGGCAGGGACCACTTCGTTCTGCTTTGACCGGCAAAGTGATTGCCTGGGGACGCAAGCCCTGGCTTGCCTTCTACATGCAGAGCCTGGTCCAACGGCCTTAAGACCCTGAATTATCGAGCGAGCAGCTCTGGCGCCTGATCATAAATCTGGCCACATGTACTACGAAAACGGCTGCCAAGACAATGCCTTCCCGATCTTGCGCGGTGGTGTCGTGTGGTACCCGTCAGCGCAGTCCACGACGCTGTGGTTGAGGGCAACCTTGCGCGGCGGGTGTCAAACATGAGTTCGATCCTCTGTGGACGCTCTACGCTCGGGTCCCGGTATCCTGCTCCACGATCTTGCCTTGCGTGACCGTCCGGCGTGGCGCTACGAATTTGTCTGGACCAGCACCGTCGGGCTGCTGGTCAGCACGCCGTGCAACGCCTTGACCCCGACTTCAGTCTCACATCGATGTCAGCCGCAAAATGGATGGACGTGAACCATGACCACCCAACGTGACGAGGAAAAACTCCGCGAGGTCGCTGATCAACATGCCGCAGAAGATCCGGCTCTCGCCGCCCAGTTGTATGCCGACGCTGACTACCTCGCGCAGCTACGCAAGGCACCGACCAACACCGACGGCGACGGGGGAGCCGGTGACGCGTGATCTCGTCGACGGGACTGCTAGCGCAAGATCGTGACGCTTCGGAACTCGGCGAGTGTGTTCTATCCTTGATCGAGGCCCATCCCCTGGAGTCCGGGAGGCATCGTGATCGTCCTTGGCATTGTGTTGCTGGTGGTCGGGTTCCTGCTTGGGATCCATATTCTGTGGACGCTCGGGATCATCTTGGTCGTGGTGGGGGTGATTTTGGTGCTGCTGGGATCTGTGGGACGTCCGATCATGGGCCGGCGGCATTATTGGTGATGCTTGCGATAGTGCTGTCAGCGTCAGACAGCGCTGCCCCGGTGCTTCCCCCGGCAACTCACGCTCACCCGCCATGCGTCGGCAGTTAACGCTGACCGTCGTCACGCCTCAGCACGTGATGCGCAGGAGCGCTCGCGGTGCCCTCGATCTTGATCGTTGATCTAGCTGTTGAGCAGCGCTCGGGCCATGACGATGCGTTGGATCTGGTTGGTGCCTTCGTAGATCTGGGTGATTTTCGCGTCGCGCATCATCCGCTCGACGGGGAAATCCCGGGTGTAGCCGTAACCACCGAACAGCTGTACCGCATCGGTCGTCACCTCCATCGCCACGTCAGAGGCGAAACACTTCGATGCCGAGGACGTGAAACCTCGCTGGCTTTCGCCGCGCTCGGCCCGCGCCGCAGCGACGTAGACCAACTGCCGGGCAGCCTCAGTCTTCATCGCCATGTCGGCCAGCATGAATTGGACACCCTGGAAGTCCGCGATCGGCCTGCCGAATTGTTTGCGCTGCTTGACGTAGGAGATTGAGGCGTCCACCGCCCCTTGCGCGATGCCCACGGCTTGCGCTCCGATCGTCGGACGGGTGTGCTCAAGCGTCGCCAAGGCTGTTTTGAATCCGGCACCGGGCTCGCCTATGATCCTATCCGCCGGAATCGTGCAATCTTCGAAGTAGATCTCCCGGGTCGGGGCGCCCTTGATTCCGAGCTTGCGTTCTTTAGGCCCGACTGAGAATCCAGGGTCGTCTTTGTGGACGGCGAACGCGCTGATTCCATTGGCACGCCGGTCCGGGTCGGTGACCGCCATCACGGTGTACCAGGCAGCCTGCCCGGCATTGCTGATCCAGCACTTCGTGCCGTTGAGCACCCAGTGGTTGCCGTCCCACCGGGCCCTGGTCCGCATCGCCGCCGCGTCACTACCGGCCTCCCGCTCGGACAGCGCGTAGCAGGCCATCGAGCCGGCGGCCACTGCGGGCAGCACCTGCTGGCGCAGCGGCTCCGAACCGGCCAGCAGCAATCCCATGGTGGCCAGCTTGTTCACTGCCGGTATCAGCGAGGACGACGCGCATACCCGAGCCACCTCCTCGATCACGATGCAGGTCGTCACCGCGTCGGCGCCCTGGCCGCCGTAGGCCTCGGGGATATGCACCGCATGGAAGCCCGTGCTCATCAGCGCCGTGTGCGCCTCGAGCGGGAACCGTTCCAGCTCGTCGACCTCCGCGGCGTACGGGGCGATCTCCTTTTCAGCCAGCGCGCGCACGGCTTCCCGCACCGCCTCGTGCTCTTCGTTCACCACTCGCCTTCCTTCACTGCAGTCTGGATGCAGACTGCCCTTTTCGAGGCTCCAAAAGGGCAGTCTGCATCCAGACTGCCGGTGCAGGGTCATTCCAGCGAGGAGCGGAGGGCGGCGTCTTTGGCCAGGACCTGGTGGGCTAGGTCTTGGTGGAAGGTCGTCAGGCGTTGGGCGAGGGCGGGCTCGGCGGTCGCCAGGATGCGGATGGCGAGCAGCCCAGCGTTGCGGGCCCCGCCGATCGACACGGCCGCGACCGGCACCCCGGCGGGCATCTGCACGATGGACAGCAGCGAATCCAGCCCGTCCAGGTGCGCCAGCGGCACCGGCACGCCGATCACCGGCAGCACCGTCGCGGAAGCCACCATCCCGGGCAGGTGCGCTGCCCCACCGGCGCCCGCGATGATCACTTTCAAGCCCCGGCCCGCGGCATTCCGGGCATAGTCGAGCATCCGGTCGGGGGTGCGATGCGCGGAGACCACCGACACCTCATGGCGAACTCCGAACTCGTCCAGAGCCTGGACGGCGGCGCGCATCACCGGCCAGTCCGAGTCGCTGCCCATGATCACACCGACCGTGCTCACACCGCCTCCCGTCCCCCACCGTGCACCAGGTACCCGTCTGGCCACACCCCGGTGGCCAGGAACTCGGCCGAAGCGACCGCCACCTCACGCACCCCCACCGGCTCGTCGCCGGACACCGTGACGTGCCCAACCTTGCGTCCGGGCCGCTCCGGCTTCGCGTACAGGTGCACCTTGGCCTGCGGGTAGCGCGCCATCAGGTGGTGCACGCGCTCATCCAGACCCATCGCCGGCGGGCTGCCGGCGCCCAGCACGTTGGCCATCACGCAGGCCGGGGCACGCGGGGCGGTGCAGCCCAGCGGGTAGTCCAGTACCGCACGCAGGTGCTGCTCGAACTGCGACGTCACGGCACCTTCGATGGTCCAATGCCCGCTGTTGTGCGGCCGCATGGCCAATTCGTTCACCAGCAGCTGACCCGAGGTCATTTCGAACAGTTCGACGGCCAGCACTCCCACCACGCCGAGCTCACCCGCCACCCGCAACGCCAGCTGCTGAGCAGCCAGCGCAAGCTCGCAATCCAAGCCCGGTGCCGGAGCCAGCACCTCGACACAGATGCCGTCCCGCTGCACCGTCTCCACCACCGGCCACGCTGAGCCCTGCCCGAACGGTGAGCGAGCCACCAGCACCGCGAGCTCCCGGCGCATCGCCACGCATTGCTCGACCAGCAACGGGGTGCCCGCGGCGAGCAGTTCCGCCACCACCCCCCGGGCCGCGGCGGGGCTGGGCAGCACCCACAGGCCCCGCCCGTCGTAGCCGCCGCGGGCCGCCTTGAGCATGCACGGCCAGCCGTGCTCAGTCCCGAACGCCACGGCATCGGGCGGCTGGGTCACCTCGCGAAACGGCGGGACCGGCACGCCCAACCCGGCCAACGTCTGGCGCATCACCAGCTTGTCCTGAGCGTGGCGCAACGCGTCCGGACCCGGGTAGACCCGCACTCCGTCGGCAACCAGGGCCCGCAGGTGTTCAGTGGGCACGTGTTCATGGTCGAAGGTGAGCACGTCACATCCTTCGGCGAAACGGCGGAGCGTTGCCAGGTCGTCATGGCCTCCCAGGACCACATCGGGGGCCACCAGGGCGGCAGCGTCCGCCGCGCCGGCAGCCAGTACCCGCAAGGATTGCCCTAGCGCAACCGCGGCCTGGTGGGTCATCCGCGCCAGCTGACCGCCGCCCACCATGCCGACCACCGGCAACCCGGTACGGACGTCCACGAACCGATCATCCCATCCAGGATGTGCAGAGCACGTCGGCGAGCTGCCGCGTACCCACCATCCGTACACTGCCGCCGTGTCCCTGGTCGACGCGGTGCTGGTCCGGATCCCGCAGCCCTACCGCGACATCGCGGTGCGGCATCGCGAACTGGTGAAGTTCGCCGTCGTCGGCGGGATTACCTATGTCGTGGACATCACGCTGTTCACCCTGCTCAAGCTGACCGTGTTGGAGCCGAAACCAGTCACCGCCAAGATCGTGGCTGTGCTGGTGGCGACGATGCTGTCGTACGTCTTGAACCGGGAATGGTCCTTCCGCACCCGGGGCGGCCGGCAACGGCATTACGAGGCCTCGCTGTTCTTCCTGATCTGCGGCATCGGCCTGGTGATCAATGCGACCCCGCTATGGATCTCGCGGTACGTGCTTGACCTGCGAGTCCCGGTAGTCGGTCTGCTCGCCCAGGAGGCCGCGGACTTCGCCAGCGCCAACGTGATCGGAACGTTGCTGGCGATGGCGTTTCGATGGTGGGCTTTCCGGAGGTACGTCTTCCCCGATGAGAACGTGCGCCGTCAGGTTCCGGTGCCGGCTGACGCGGGTTGATCAGCGCACCACGCCGGTGCCCGGGCGGGAGTTGCCCGCCGCGTCCTCGGTCCGGGGTACCCGCAGGTAGACCGCGAACCTGGCGGGCCGCGCCGAGCTGAGCTCCAGGCGGCCACCATCAGCCTCGACCAGCGCCCTGGCCAGGGCCAGCCCGACACCGGTCGAGGACGCCCCGGAAATGCCCCGATCGAAGACGTGCGCGGCCAGTTCCTCCGGCACCCCGTCGCCGCCGTCGGTCACCTCCACCACGACCATGCGCTCCGGCGCCACCCCGGTCCATCGCGCGGACAGCGTCACCACGCCTGCGCCGTGGCGCAGCGCGTTGTCGATCAGTACGCCAAGAGCCTCCCGCAGCCGGCCGGGGGTGACCCGGGCGACTAGCCCCTCGACCACTCGCAGCCGCAGCGGCCGCCGGTCGGCCTCGGCCTGCGGGCGCCAATCGGCGACCACCTCGCGCAGCAGCTCGCCCAGCTCCACCGGTTCTGCGCTCGCCGCCCGGACCTCCTCGGTGGCGCGCAACAGGTCGTCGAGCACCGCGCCGAGCCGCTCAGCTTGTTCCAGGGCAGCCTCCGCCTCCGCGGCGGTGTCGGGATCGGGGTGCGCCGCCAACTCGTCGAGCCGCAGCTGCAGCGCGGTCAGCCTACTGCGCAGTTGATGTGACACGTCCCCGACGAGGTCCCGCTCGCGCGCGACAAGGTCGGCCAGCGCGGCCGCCGAGGTATCCAGCAAGTCGGCGAGCTGATCGAGCTCTGGGATGCCGTGTCGGGACGGTACCCGCCGGAAGTCGCCGGCGCCCAGCCGCGCGGCCCGGTCGGCGACGTCCTGCAGCGGGCCCACCAGCCGCCGCGCGGTGATGGTGGCGATGGCAGCCCCCATCCCTACTGACAGCCCGACAAGCAGCGTGACGAGAGCAACAGCGCGAAGCTGACCCTGCCGGACCCCGCTTCCTGGCACGGCAAGCTGGATGGTGCCGCGCTGACCGAGCGCCAAGGTCTCCGCCACCGCGCCACCACCCGGATCGGCACCGATCACCAGATG
>DATFDO010000188.1:0-18672 GCA_035252045.1 Pseudonocardiaceae bacterium | reverse complement strand
AGCCGCGTCGGCCGCAACGCCGAGATCTTTGCCCGGCTGCGCCAACTCCCGCCCACAGGCATCAGCGATGAGCAGATTGTCTCCGACATTCGGGCTGAGCGAGAGCGCGCCGGATGATCGTCGTCGATGCATCGGTGATCGTCGAAGTGATTATCGGATCCGTGAGCGCCGCAGACCGGCTTGCCGACGAGCGCCTGGCCGCACCTGCCATCGTTGACGGGGAGGCGGGCCGCGCCGTGCGCAGGCAGTGGCGGTATGGATCACTCAGCGACGAGCGAGCGGGCATCGCGATCGACGCGCTGGGCAACCTGGAAATCGTTCGCTTCGAACACCGGGAACTCCTGACGCGAGCATGGGAGTTGCGGCACAACCTCACCTTTACCGACGGCCTGTACATTGCGCTGGCCGAGCAACTCGGCATCCCGCTCGTCACCCTGGACGCGCAGATCGCAGCAGCGCCACACATCAAGGCTGATGTCGAGGTGCTCGCTCGATCCTCGTGATCGCGATGAACGGCACAGCGCTGGTGGCGCGGCCGCCGTCGAGGCCGCGTGCAACCATGAGGTGATCCCTGATGCCACCCGAGGACTGCTGAGTGACCACGTTCGCCGACAAGACGTTCACCCCGCCCGAGCTGATCCGCAACTTCTGCGTCATCGCGCACATCGACCACGGCAAGTCCACCCTGGCCGACCGCATGCTGCAGCTCACCGGCGTGCTCGACGAGCGCAATTACCGGGCGCAGTACCTCGATCGGATGGACATCGAGCGTGAACGCGGCATCACCATCAAGGCGCAGAACGTCCGGCTGCCCTGGAAGGTCGACGGTGTCGATCATGTGCTGCATCTGATCGACACCCCCGGGCACGTGGACTTCACCTACGAGGTGTCCCGCGCCCTGGAGGCGTGCGAGGGTGCAGTGCTGCTGGTGGATGCTGCGCAGGGCATCGAGGCGCAGACGCTGGCGAACTTATACCTGGCGTTAGAGAAGGATCTGCGGATCATCCCGGTGCTCAACAAGATCGATCTGCCCGCCGCCGAGCCGGATCGCTACGCCGCTGAGCTGGCGCACATTCTCGGCTGCCAGCCCGATGACGTGCTGCGGGTCAGCGCCAAGACCGGGCAGGGCGTGCGTGAGCTGCTCGATGTGGTGGTCCAGCAAGTGCCGGCCCCGGTGGGGGACAGCACGGCGCCCACCCGGGCGATGATCTTCGACTCGGTGTACGACACCTACCGCGGTGTGGTCACCTACATCCGGGTGGTGGACGGGCGGATCATCCCGCGGGACCGGATCCGGATGATGTCTACCAATGCCACCCACGAGCTGCTTGAGGTCGGCATCATCTCGCCCGATCAGAAGCCGTGTGATGGCCTGGGCGTGGGTGAAGTGGGCTACCTGATGACCGGGGTGAAAGACGTCCGGCAGTCCCGGGTCGGGGACACCATCACCAGCGAGCGGGGCGGCGCCACCACGCCGCTGCCGGGCTACCGCACGCCCAAGCCGATGGTCTTCGCCGGGCTGTACCCGATGGACGGCTCGGACTACCCGGAACTGCGCGACGCACTGGACAAGCTGCGGCTCAACGATGCCGCGCTGAGCTACGCGCCGGAGACCTCCGCCGCGCTGGGCTTCGGGTTCCGCTGCGGATTCCTCGGCTTGCTACACCTGGAGATCACGCGCGACCGGCTGGAGCGCGAGTTCGACCTCGACCTGATCTCCACCGCCCCCAACGTGATCTACCGCGTGGTGGGCGACGACGGCACCGAGCAGGTCGTCACCAATCCGGCGGACTGGCCCACCGGCAAGATCGCCGAGGTGTACGAGCCGGTGGTGCGCTGCACCATCATCGCGCCGTCGGAATACGTCGGCACCATCATGGAGCTGTGCCAGGGCCGCCGCGGCGCCCTGCTCGGGATGGACTACCTGTCGGAATCACGGGTGGAGCTGCGCTACACGCTGCCGATGGCCGAGATCGTGTTCGACTTCTTCGACGCGCTGAAATCCCGCACCCGCGGCTATGCCTCGATGGACTACGAGGAAGCTGGCGAGCAACTCGCCGACCTGGTGAAAGTGGACATCCTGCTGCAAGGCGAGCCGGTGGACGCGTTCTCCGCGATCGTGCACCGGGAGGCCGCCTACGGCTACGGCACCTCGATGGCGACCCGGCTGCGCGAGCTCATCCCGCGCCAGCAATTCGAGGTGCCGATCCAGGCTGCGATCGGGTCCCGGATCATCGCTCGGGAGACCATCCGCGCCATCCGCAAGGACGTGCTGGCCAAGTGCTACGGCGGGGATATCACCCGCAAGCGCAAGCTGCTGGAGAAGCAGAAAGAGGGCAAGAAGCGGATGAAGACGATCGGCCGTGTTGAGGTCCCGCAGGAGGCCTTCGTTGCCGCATTGTCCACCGACGACTCGGCCAAGTCCGGCGCCAGGAAGTAGCGATCCCGGGATTGTCAGGGGGTGCTGCCAGACTTGGCGTGACCTGACAGGAGGGGCTGAACAACAAGAAGGCCGCCTACCAGCGGATGGGCGCTGTGTCGATACTGGGTTCTCGATGCGGAACCGCCGGCAGGCTGAAGGTGTTCGAGCTGGACGGCCAGGGGCGCTATGCCGAGGTCGCCAGCGTCAGTGGGGAGGAGGATTTCAACACCGACCGGCCGTTCCCGATCACCATCATCCGGCCCGGCTGCTGGACGGGCTGCGGCCGTAAGCCTCAGCGGGTGAAGACAATCTTGCCGGCCGTGTCGCCGTTGAGCATCGACTTGAAACCTGGCTCGGGTTCGGTCATCGGGAGCTCTGCGCCGATTTGCGGGCGGATGCCGGTGATGTCCAGAAACGACAGCAGGTCGCGCAGCTCGTCACGGGTGCCCATGGTGGATCCGACCATCCGCAACTGCAGGAAAAACAGCCGCTGTAGCTCGGCGCGCTCGGCATCGCCGCTGGTGGCGCCGGAGCAGACGATGATGCCGCCCGGCTTGAGGGACTTCGCCGAATGCGACCAGGTGGCCTTGCCGATGGTCTCGAACACCGCATCCACCCGCTCGGGCAACCGGTCACCGGGCTCGAACGCCTGGTGCGCCCCCAGCGAACAGGCCAGTGCACGCTTGGTCTCCGTACGCCCGGTCACCCAGACCCGCATCCCGGTAGCGCGGCCCAGCTGCACCAGGGCCGTGGAGACGCCACCCGAGGCGCCTTGTACCAGCATGGTCTGGCCTGGGCGCAGACCGGACTTCACAAACAGCATGCGGTAGGCGGTCAACCAGGCGGTGCCCATGCAGGCGGCCTGGGCAAAGGTCAATGACGGTGGCTTGGGCACCACATTATGGGCGGGTACCACGACGGTGTCCGCGAAGCTGCCTTGCAGCTTCTCGGTGAGCAGCGTCCGGCCCGGATCCAGCGACTCGTCGCCGATCCACCCCGGGCTGGTGATCACGGGGTAGATCACTACTTCGGAGCCGTCGGGCAGCGTGCCCGCCCCATCACAGCCCAGGATCATCGGAAAGCGGTCGGGTTTGATCCCCACCCCGCGCAGCGTCCACAGGTCATGCATGTTGAGGCTGGCCGCCGCGACGGTGACGGCGACACTACCGTCGGGTACCTCGGGCTCAGGGCGATCTCCGATGCATAACGAGGCCAGCGGGTCGGTGGGGTTCGGCGTTGAGGCGTAGACGGCGAACATGCTGCCCAACCTAGTGCCGGTAGCGGGCATCTCGCGGCGAGCTAGGCTTTGGCTGTGCTGTGGGTGGGGTGGGATGCCGTGGCCCGCTGGTGGGACGGGGTCGAGCTGTGGCTTACCCAATTGGGGCTCGCATTCCAAGTGGCCCTGCTCATGCTGGTGTTGCTGCCGACGTGCTGGTGGGTTGCCCGGTCGCTGGACCGCGTCGTCGGCCTGATCTTCGACCTGCTCGACCACCGCTACTCCGGTGATCCGGACAAGCCGAAGTGAACTCCCGGCGGCGCGTCACTGCTGCGCTGGTTGGCCTGTTCGTGTTGGTGGTCAGCGGCTGGCTGGGGCGCCACGCGCTGACTGACCCGCCTCTAAGTGGCCGGCCGGTGGCCGTCTCCTCGACGGCCGGCTTGCCGGTGCGGGCTTTGTCGCAGCTACCCCCGCAAGCCGCGCAGGTGTGGCAGTTGATTCGAGACGGTGGTCCGTTCCCTTACCGGCAAGACGGCGGCGTGTTCGGCAACCGGGAGGCGCGGTTGCCATCTCAGCACGCCGGCTTCTACCGCGAGTACACCGTCCCCATCCCGGGGGAACATGATCGGGGTCCTCGCCGTCTGATCACCGGCGGTGTCACTGAGTTGTACTACACCGGTGACCACTATGTGACCTTCGTCGCGGTCGACCCCAAGGCGTGAGCCGTGCCCAGTCATGTTCCCGATGCGGACCACGCGCTTGCACATGTCCGCGCCCGGGGGGCGGCACCGCACCTGATCGGGCCCGTCACCAGCACGGCCGAGGCGTTGGATGCGATCGGCGCTGCGATGAACTTCCCGGCCTGGTACGGCCGCAACCTTGATGCGCTGTATGACTGCCTGACCGACCTATCCTGGCAGCCCCCCGGCGAGCACGTCCTGGTCTGGACCGGCTACCAGGAGCTGGAAGCTGCCGATCCCGACGGGTACCTGGCGGTGCTTGCGGTACTCGACGACGCAGCCGCCGCCAGCTCGGGACGCCCCCTTTCAGTGCTCCTCGCCGACAGGTGAGGTCAGCTTTAGGAAGTCCAGGACGGCGGGCGCTTCTCGGCGAAGGCGCGGATACCTTCCCGGCCCTCTGCTGAGGCAAAGCGTGCGGCGGACAGCTCGAGCATGGCGGCGAAGTCCCGGGGGACCGCGCCCCTGAACAGTTGCTTGGTCAGGGCCAGTGCTTGCGGCCCACCTTTGGCCAGCATTGCGGTGTAGCGGTTCACCTCGGCGTCCAGTTGATCGGCCGGTACGACGCTATTCAGCAAACCGATCGTGAGGGCCCGAGCGGCGTCGAAGGTCTCTCCGGTGAGGAACAGCTCGTGCGCCGCGTGCCGCAGCAATCGAGGCAGCACGGTCACCGAGATCACCGCGGGCACCACACCGATTCGTACTTCGGTGAATGCGAACGTCGCGTGCGGTGCGCCGACCGCAATGTCAGCGGCCGCCAGCAAGCCGATCCCACCGGCACGGGCATGCCCATCCAGTTTCGCGACGATCGGTTTGGGATGGTTGCTGATCCGCTCCAGGATGTCGGGTAATTCGCTGACCGCGTCGGGGGGTTCGGTGAGATCCATTCCGGCGCAGAACACCGGCCCGGTGTGGTCGAGTACCACCGCGCGGATCGACTCGTCGTCAGCGCTGCATGCCAGGGCGTCGGACAGTTGGCCGCGCAGCGCGGTGGACAGCGCGTTGCGATTGGCGGGGGAGTCCAGCGTGATGGTGGCGATCCTGGACTGCACAGCCAGGTGCACCAGCTCAGCGGTCATGGTGGCGACCGTAGCTGCCCGCCGACGCGGTGACGCAGACCATGTACCTATGCCCCCACATGCCGGGTCCGTCCGACCGAGCGGGATCGGTGAGATGCTGATCAGCTCGCGGACCTTGGGCGAGTACCGCGCCATGTTCGCCCTAACCATGGTTGACCTGGCCCGACGGAATCCTGGATTGTCCCGGCGGAACGGCCAGCTTCACCGCCGAGGTCAACGCCGCCGACGGGAACGCCATCGCCTGCGATCCGGTCTATGCCCAGCACCCCGCCGACGAGCTTGCCGCCCTGTCAGTGAGCGAGACAGAACGGGGCAACGGCTTTGTGCGTGGCCACCTCGACCCCTTTCACCGCGCGGCGATCAGGGAGTTGATGCGGGTGTCTCGTGATGAGCTGCGGATCTCCCGCTGGTGGCCATGGGATCTGCAGTGCCTACCCGCGCCGGGATGAACTGCTCGACCAACTCGCCGCACACGACGTCACCGCGCGGATCGTGGCGGTGGACTATGAGTTCCAAGCCGGTGGTAACCAGATGCTGGTCTGCCGGCAGGCCAGCAGCCGCGCGCACCGGAAGGATGACCATGTCGCTCGATGACATCCGCCGCGAGATCGACCAGCTCGACGACCAGATCGTCGCCTTGCTGGCCAAGCGCCAACAGCAGGTCGTCCGAGCTGCCGGGTACAAGTCCAGTGTGGCTGCGGCGGCTGCTCCCGAGCGGCGCGGGCAAATGGTGCGCCGGCTCCGCGCCCAGGCCAGCACCTCTGGGGTGGATCCCGAGGTCGTGACCCACGTGTGCACCGCAATAATCGACGCGTTCAGCGAGCTGGAGCACCGCACCATCCGCGGCGGCGCGGACCGGCGGCAACGGGTCAGTTCTGGTTCTCCGTACGAGCCGACCATCGGCTTCTCCCGCGCGCTTCGGACCGGAAACCGGGTGCTGGTTTCCGGAACTGGGCCGGTGTGTTCCGACGGATCCTGCCCGGATGGTGCCGGCGCTCAGGCCCGGCGCTGTTTCGACATCATCGGCGACGCGTTGGCAAAGGCGGGCGCAGGGTGGGGCGACGTGCTGCGCACCCGCATGTTCATCACCGACCCGGCTGCGGCCGATCAGGTCAGTGCTGTCCATGGCGAGCTGTTCAGTGAGGTCCGACCGGCGGCGACGATGATCATCGTGGCCGGGCTGCTGGACCCTCGGTGGAAGGTCGAGATCGAGGCCGAAGCCGAGGTGTCGCGATGACACACCGGGCACCGAGGCGCGACACACTGGGCACCGGGCCGCGACACGCCAGGGAGTGAGGGTTAGGCGGCGACGAGGCCGGCCGCGAGGGTGTTGCCGTTGACGCTGTCGATGACGAGGAAGCCGCCGGTGTGCCGGTCGCTGGCGTAGGAGTCCACCGCCAGTGGCTCGGCCAGCCGGATACGCGCGCCGCCGATCTCGTTGAGGGCCAGCGCATCCGGTGGCGTGCCATGCCGCAGGGTGTGCAGGTCCAGCCGGCCGGTCAGTGCGGTGACGAGCGCGCGGACGGTGCGAGTCCCGTGCTTCACCAGCACTCGCGCGCCGGCCTGCAGCGCCCGGTCGGACAGCCAGCACAGATCGGCGTCGAGCTCGGTGACCACGCGCGGCGCGTGCGATGGGTGGGCCAGCATCTCCCCGCGGCCGACGTCGATCTCGTCGCCTAGCAGCACGGTGACCGACTGCCCGGCGGTGGCGCGCAGCACGGGACCGTCAGGGGTATCGATGCCGGTGACGGTGGAGCGGCCCCCGGACGGCAACGCGATGATGTCATCACCAACCTCGAGCACCCCAGAGGCGACCTGGCCGGCCAGACCCCGGTAGTCGGGATGGTCGGCGGTGCGCGGCCGCAGCACCAGCTGCACCGGGAATCGCATGGGTTCGGTCACCGCATCCTGCCCAGCGGGGACCGACTCCAAGTGCGCCAGCAGCGTCGGGCCGTGATACCACGGCGTCCTCACGCTGCGGGTGGCGATGTTGTCGCCGTGCAGCGCCGACACCGGCACGGACACCACGTCCGCAACACCCAGCGTGCCAGCCGCTGCCGCGAACTGCGACTCGATGCGACGAAACGTCGGCTCGTCGAAGTCAACCAGATCCATCTTGTTCACCGCGAGCACCACGTGCGGGACCCGCAGGAACGCCATCACTGCGAGATGCCGCCGGGTCTGCTCGACCACGCCGTTGCGGGCGTCAACCAGCACCACCGCGAGCTCCGCGGTGGATGCCCCGGTGACGGTATTGCGCGTGTACTGCACGTGCCCCGGGCAGTCGGCCAGCACGAACTTGCGGGTGGGGGTAGCGAAATAGCGGTACGCGACGTCGATGGTGATGCCCTGCTCCCGCTCGGCCCGCAGACCATCGGTGAGCAGCGCGAGATCCAGCTCCGCGCCGCCGCGGGCCCGGCTGGCCCGGTCCACCGCGGCGAGTTGATCGGCCAGGATCGACTGGGTGTCGTGCAGCAACCGCCCCACCAGCGTGGACTTGCCGTCATCCACAGATCCGGCGGTGGTCAGCCGTAGCAGGCTGGAGACCTGCTTGCAGGGTCGAAACATCGGCTCTGCCATTAGAAGTAGCCCTCGCGCTTGCGGTCTTCCATCGCGGCCTCCGACAGCCGGTCGTCGGCCCGGGTGGCGCCGCGTTCAGTGATCCGGCTGGTCGCCACCTCGGCGAGCACGTCGTCGATAGTGACGGCGGTGGACTCCACGGCACCGGTGCACGACGCGTCCCCGACGGTGCGGTAGCGCACCGACTTGGTGACGACCTGCTCGCCGTTGCGCGGGCCGCCCCAGTCTCCGGCGGTCAGCCACATCCCGTCCCGGGCGAACACCCGGCGCTCATGGGCGTAGTAGATGCTGGGAACCGGCACGTCGCGGTGGGCGATGTAGTGCCAGACGTCCAGCTCGGTCCAGTTGGACAACGGAAAGACCCGGACGTGCTCACCGGCGGTGTGCCGGCCGTTATAGAGGTTCCACAGCTCGGGGCGTTGCCGGCGGGGGTCCCAGCCGCCGAACGCGTCACGCAGGCTCACGATGCGTTCCTTGGCCCGCGCCCGGTCCTCGTCGCGCCGGGCGCCGCCGAAGACGGCGTCGAAGCGATGCTCGGTAATGGTGTCCAGCAGCGGGATGGTTTGCAGGGGGTTACGGGTGCCGTCGGGGCGTTCGGTCAGCCGCCCGTCGTCGATCCAGTGCTGTACCGCCGCCACATGCAGCCGCAGTCCCAGGTCGGCAACCAGCTGGTCCCGGTAGGCGATCACCTCGGGGAAGTTATGTCCGGTGTCCACGTGCAGCAGCGGAAACGGCAACGGCGCGGGGTGCATCGCCCGGCGCGCCAGGTGCAGCAGCACCGCGGAGTCCTTGCCACCGGAGAACAGCAGCACCGGACGGTCGAACTCGGCCACCACCTCGCGGATGATGTGCACCGCCTCGGACTCCAGCGCCGCCAGATGATTGACGTCTACGGCAGCTGGTGCCGTCATGGTCGCTGTCACGCCACCCCCCTCTCGATCAGCAGATCCAGCACCTGCTGTGCCACAGCCGTGACATCGACACCCGTGGTGTTCAACCGCAGATCTGGCTTGTCCGGCTCCTCGTACGGATCATCCACACCGGTCATGCCGGTCAGCTCACCGGCGGCCGCGCGGGCATAGAGGCCCTTGACATCCCGGCGGGTGCATTCCGCCAGCGGTGTGGCGACGTGCACCTCCAGATAGCTGGTGGCATGCGCATCGTGCAACGCCCGTACCTCGTCGCGGGTGGCCGCGTACGGCGCGATCACCGGAACCAGCGTGACGATGCCGTGCCGGGCGAGCAGCTCGGCCACGAATCCGACCCGGCGCACGTGGATATCCCGGTCTTCGCGGGAGAAACCGAGCCCGGCCGACAGGCCGCGGCGCAACTCGTCGCCGTCGAGCACCTCGACATCCCGGCCGGTGGCGCGCAGTTGCTCGGCAACCGCCTCGGCGATCGTCGTTTTGCCCGCCCCGGACAAGCCGGTGAGCCACACGGTGGCGCCCCGGCTCACGTGTGTATCCCGCACTCGGTCTTGCCCGACCCGGCCCAGCGCCCGGCCCGCGGATGGTCCCCGACGGCCACCGCGCGCGTGCACGGAGCGCAGCCGATCGACGGGTAGGTGGCGCTGCACAACGGATTGACCAGGACGCCGTGTTCGGCGATGTAGTCCTCGACGTCGGTGTCGGTCCAGGTCGCGATCGGGGCGATCTTGACCTTGCCTCGCTTGACGTCGTAGGACACCACCGGTGTTCCCGCTCTACCCGGCGCCTCGGCCCGGCGTAGCCCGGTAGCCCAGGCGTCGTAACGGGCCAGCGCGCGGTCCAGCGGTGTCACCTTACGTAGCGCGCAACACAGGTCGGGGTCGTGATCGTGAAGCTTGGGTCCGTGCCAGGTGTCCTGCTCAGCCACCGTCTGGCGGGGCGTCAGGGTGATCAGGTTCACGTCGTAGGTCGCCGCGACGGCGTCTCGGGTGCCCAATGTCTCGGCGAAGTGGTAGCCGGTGTCCAGAAACAGCACGTCGACGCCGGCTGCGACTTGCGACACCAGGTGCACCAGTACAGCGTCTTGCATGGACGACGCCACCGCGAACCGGGTGCCAAAAGCCTGCACCGCCCAGCGCACGATCTCCTGCGCCGGGGCGAACGCCAGTTCCCGCCCGGCTCGCCGCGCCAGTTGCTCCAGATCGACGGTCATCGCGTCACTTGCGCGACGACGCCCGCAAGGTGGACCACGAACACCCGCTGGCAGTCCGCGCAATGCCACGCTGCCGGCGGTTGCTCACGCGGCCGCAGATCCTCCTCCCCACAGTACGGGCAGTAGAACGGGACCGCTCTGGCTCCGTTCGCCCCCGTCGCCCCAGTCATCGCAGGACGCTCTCGTCGGCGCGCGCCACCCACTGTGCGAACCGCTCACCCGGTTGACGCTGCTGCGCGTAACCACGAACGACCCGCTCCACGTAGCCGGCCAGCTCGGTGGAGGTCACCTTGTGCCCGCGCAACTTGCGGCCGAAGCCGCTGTCCAGCCCGAGCCCACCACCCAGATGTACCTGGAACCCCTCGACCTGGTTACCCTGCGCGTCGGTGACCAGCTGGCCCTTGAGCCCGATATCGGCGACCTGGATCCGGGCACACGAGTTCGGGCAACCGTTGAGGTGCACCGAGACCGGGGTGTCCAGTGTGGACTGGATATCGGCCAGCCGCTGCTCCAGCTCGGCGACCAGGGTGATCGCCCGGTTCTTGGTGTCGGTGATGGCCAGCTTGCAGAACTGGATGCCGGTGCACGCCATCACCGAGCGCCGCCACGGGGTGGGGTCGGCGCGTAACCCGAGCCGGCCCAACTCGGCCACGAGACCGTCCACGTCGGACTCGGCGACGTCGAGCACGACGAGTTTCTGGTACGGCGTCAGCCGCACTCGGGCAGACCCGGCCCGCTCGACGACCTTCGCCACGTCGACCAGTGTCGTGCCGCTGACTCGCCCGGCCAGCGCAGCGACTCCGATGTAGAACCTGCCGTCGTGCTGGCGGTGCACGCCGATGTGGTCGATCGGGGCAGGCGGCGGCTGCGGGGCGGGCCCGTCGAGCAGCGGCCGGTGCAGGTACTGGGTCTCCAGCACGTCGCGGAAACGTTGGGCACCCCAGTCGGCGATGAGGAACTTGATCCGGGCCCGGTGACGCAACCGCCGGTAGCCATAGTCACGGAACACCGCTGTGACCCCGGCCCAGACCTCGGGCACCTCCTCCCGTGGCACCCACGCGCCCAGCCGCTGCGCGATCTTCGGGTTGGTGGACAGACCGCCACCGACCCACAGGTCGAAACCCGGGCCGTAGTCGGGATGGACCACTCCGACAAAAGAGATGTCGTTGACCTCATGCGCGACATCCTGCAGGCCGGAGATCGCGGTCTTGTACTTGCGCGGCAGGTTGGAGAACTCGCGGCTGCCGATGTAGCGCCGCTTGATCTCCTCGATCGCCGGCGTGCCGTCGATGACCTCATCGGCGGCGATGCCCGCGACTGGTGAGCCCAGTACCACCCGCGGGCAGTCGCCGCACGCCTCAGTGGTGGACAGCCCGACGGCTTCCAGCTGCTCCCAGATCGCGGGCACGTCCTCGATCCGGACCCAGTGGTACTGGATGTTCTGCCGGTCGGTGATGTCGGCGGTGTCCCGGGCGTAGAGCCTCGATATCTCGCCGACCACCCGCAATTGCTCGGTGCTCAACGCGCCACCGTCGATGCGCACCCTCATCATGAAGTAGGAGTCGTCGAGTTCCTCGGGTTCCAGCATGCCGGTGCGCCCGCCGTCAATGCCGGGCCGGCGCTGGGTATACAACCCCCACCAGCGGAACCGGCCACGCAGATCAGCGGGGTCGATCGAGTCGAAGCCCCGCAGGGCGTAGACGGTCTCGATCCGGCGCCGGACGTTGAGCCCGTCGTCGTCCTTCTTGGTCCGCTCGTTGGGGTTGAGCGGCTCGAGGTGGCCCATCGCCCACTGGCCCTCCCCCCGGCGGGCCTTTGTCACTGGCGCTGGGCGGGTTGGTGCGGCCATCGGGTGCCTCCGTGAAGGGGAGCACCGGCGTTCAGGTAGGCCGTTGCCAGGTCATCTCGCTAGCCCGGTCCCCGGCGCACCCGGCGCCGGCTGGACAGCAGTCGGGCGGGGCGTCAGATCGTCGGACGGCACAGCGCGCTGGAAACCCGGACATAGTCCACGTGGCGGCGAGCTACCAGTAACAGTCCGAGTGCGGCCACCTCACCAGATTGCCACTATCCCGCATCCGCGACTACCAGCGTTCGGATGTTGGGACAATGCTCAGGTGGCTGTGTTACCCGTCGGCGATCCTGCCCCTGCTGACGGAACGCTTTCTGTTGCCACCCTGCGCGGACTGGCTGGCCGGCCGTTCGGGGTGTACGTGCACGTTCCGTTCTGCGCCACCCGGTGTGGCTACTGCGATTTCAACACCTATACCCCTGGCGAACTCGGCTCGTCGTCCGCACCGTCGAGCTGGTTGGACGCGGTGCGCCGGGAACTGTCACTCGCGGTTCGCGTACTCGGTGAGCCGGTGCCGGCGGACACGGTCTTCGTCGGCGGCGGTACCCCGTCGCTGCTCGGCGCGGCCGGCCTGGCGGCGGTGCTCGATGCCATCCGGGACTCGCTGGGCGTGGCGCCCGGTGCCGAGGTGACCACCGAGGCCAACCCGGAATCCACCGCACCGGAGTTCTTCGCCGGGATCGCCGCGGCCGGTTACACCCGCGTCTCGCTGGGCATGCAGAGCGCGGCGCCGCACGTGCTGGCCGTGCTGGACCGTATGCACACTCCGGGCCGGCCAGTCGCTGCGGCAACGCAGGCCCGGGCCGCCGGGATAGCGCACGTCAGCATGGATTTGATCTACGGCACACCGGGGGAGACCCGGGACGACCTGGCAGCCTCGCTGGATGCGGCGCTCGCTGCCGGGGTGGATCACGTCTCGGCCTACGCACTGGTTGTCGAGGAGGGCACCGCGCTGGCCCGGCGGGTGGCTCGTGGGGAGCTGCCCGCCCCGGATGACGACGTGCTCGCCGAGCGCTACGAGCAGATCGACGCGGCGTTGTCGGCGTCCGGACTAGGCTGGTACGAAGTGTCCAACTGGGCTCGTGCGGCTCAGTCCCGATGCCGGCACAACCTCGGCTACTGGGCCGGCGGCAACTGGTGGGGAGCCGGTCCCGGGGCGCATTCTCATGTCGGTGGGGTGCGCTGGTGGAACGTCAAGCATCCCGCGCGCTACGCCGCTGCCCTGGCTAACGGTTGTTCCCCGGCGGCCGGACGGGAAATCCTGACCGCCGAGCAGCAGCACACCGAGCGGGTCATGCTCGGGCTGCGACTAGCCGACGGCCTGCCGCTGGACGTGCTGGACTCGCTTGGGCGTGCGGCTGCATATCGTGCAATCACTGATGGTTTGCTTACCACCACCTCGCACAACCGCCTGGCGCTTAGCCTCCGTGGCCGCTTGCTCGCAGACACTGTGGTGCGGAACCTGCTCGTCGGCTGACCGTTCCCGTCCCTTCCGCTCGGCTGGTAGGCGACAGTCAGTCACGAGCCGATCACGTTGCCTGCGGTCAGCCGGGGAGCCGGCGCCGCAAGTCCAGCCTGGCACATGGTTACCGAACTCGCTCAACGTGCGTGTGAGTTGGGTGTAGAAGATCGAATCCTTCATGACCGTTGGTCCGAAAGAACAAGCCGCGCCTGCGCGGTTAATCCATCCGAAATAGCGATCACGTGGGTTTATATCGCACTCCGCGGGAGTGCGACGCACCCAACTACCTCACCCCGCTCGATGCGGATGCGGTAGGGAGGAAGCGTTCAGCTGCGCAGCAGGTCTAGATCGAGGATCCGGGCAGCAATGGTGGTGCGTTGGTGGAGGGCGGCGCGCAGGGCACGATGCAGACCCTCCTCCAAGAACAGCTCGCCGCACCAGCGCACCGCGTGCGGGAATAGATCGCCGGGCAGGGTGGGATCGTCGGACAGCAACCGCGCCACATCGACCGTGGTCGTAGTGGTGATCAAGTTACCCAGCGGAACCTGCTGGGGACGGATCTGAGCCCAGTCCTTCATGGAGAATCCGTGCTCGGGGTAAGGGCGGCCCTGCCTGACTTCTTTGAAGATCACAGCAGACGCTCACCTCCGTCCCCTGCTCGGTGTGCGCGACCAGGGTATCGGGGCGTGGCGGCGCGTTCCGACGCACGCGCTCGCAGCGCACTAGACTCGGTCGGTAGGCCGCTGCCGCCACTGCCACGACCACGGATTCGCCAGGGAGATGACGTGAACGCCGACGACCGCCGGTTTGCGGTACTGCGCGCCATCGTCACCGACTATGTCGCCACCCATGAGCCGGTCGCATCCCGATCGCTGGTACAGCGCCACCAGTTCGGGGTGTCGAGCGCGACCATCCGCAACGACATGGTGGCCTTGGAGGAGGACGGCTACATCGCCCAGCCGCACACCAGCGCCGGTCGGGTGCCGACCGACAAGGGTTACCGGTTGTTCGTCGACCGGCTGTCAGAGGTCAAGCCGCTGTCGGCGGCGGAGCGTCGCGCGGTGCAGAGCTTCCTGGAGGGCGCGGTTGATCTCGACGATGTGTTGCGCCGCAGCGTGCGGTTGCTCGCCCAGCTCACCCGGCACGTGGCGGTCATCCAGTACCCCACGCTGAGCCGGTCGACGGTGCGCCATCTCGAGGTGCTCGCGGTGACCCCGGCCCGGTTGATGCTGGTTCTCATCACCGACTCGGGTCGGGTAGACCAGCGCCTGCTGGATCTAGGTGACGTCATCACCGAGGAGCAGGTGGCGCAGCTGCGGACGCTGCTCAACCAGGCGCTGTCCGGGCGGCGGCTGGCCGATGCGTCCGCGGTGGTGGCCGAGCTACCCGAGCAGGTCCCCGTCGAACTCAGAGGCGCGATGACCCGGGTCTCGACGGTGTTGATCGAGACGTTGGTGGAGCATCCGGAGGAGCGGATGCTCCTGGGCGGCACCGCCAACCTCACGCGCAACGCCACCGACTTTCCGGGGTCCTTGCGCCAGGTGCTCGAGGCGTTGGAAGAGCAGGTGGTGGTGCTTAAGCTGCTGGCCGCGGCCAGTGACCCGGGCACCATCACGGTGCGGATCGGTGAGGAGAACGAGGCCGAAGAGATGCGCAGCACCTCGTTGGTCTCGATCGGCTATGCCTCGCACGGCACCGTGCTCGGGGGTATGGGCGTGGTGGGACCGACCCGGATGGACTACCCGGGCACCATAGCCGCGGTGCGTGCGGTGGCACGGTACGTGGGGGAGATCTTGACTACCCGTTGAGCGGGGTACGGCTCAACGGCATGCACGACGACGAGTACCGCAGCGAGAGCTGCGGCAGGAGGACGCCAGCGTGGCCAGGGACTACTACGCGATCCTGGGAGTGCCCCGGGACGCCAGCGCGGACCAGATCAAGCGTGCGTACCGCAAGCTGGCGCGCGAGCTGCACCCCGACGTCAACCCTGACGCGGCGGCTGCGCAACGTTTCCAGGAGGTCTCCGCGGCCTACGAGGTACTGACCGACCCCCAGAAACGCCAGATCGTCGACCTCGGCGGGGATCCGCTGGAGCCGGGTGGGGGTCGCGGTGCGGGAGCTGATCCCTTCGGCGGGTTCGGTTTCGGCGACATCATGGACGCTTTCTTCGGCGCGGGCGCCGGGCCCGGTGCCCGCCGCGGGCCGCGCAGCCGGGTGCAGAGCGGCTCCGATGCGCTGATCCGGCTGCAGCTCACCCTTGAGGAGTGCGCCAGCGGCGCGTCGCGCGAGCTCACCGTGGACACCGCGGTGCTGTGCAACGAATGCAACGGGTCCGGCTGCGCGCCCGGCACCCGCCCGCAGACCTGCGACACGTGCGGCGGCGCCGGCGAGGTGCAAAACGTGCAGCGGACCTTCCTCGGTCAGGTGATGACGTCGCGCCCGTGCCCGGTGTGCCGCGGCATCGGCGAGGTCATCCCCCAACCGTGCCGCCAGTGCGGTGGCGACGGCCGGATCCGGGCCCGCCGTAACGTCACCGCGAAGGTACCCGCGGGCGTGGGCGACGGGATGCGGGTGCGCCTGGCCGGTCAGGGCGAGGTGGGCCCGGGAGGCGGACCCGCGGGTGATCTCTACGTCGAGGTGCAGGAAGTCCCACACGAGATGTTCACCCGCGACGACGCCGATCTGCACTGCACCGTGCGAGTCCCGATGACGGCCGCCGCGCTGGGCACCACCGTCAGGTTGGAGACCCTTGATGGCGTCGAGGAGCTCCGGGTCGAACCCGGCACCCAGTGCGCGACCGTGGTGACCTTGCGCGGCAGAGGGATGCCGCGACTGCGCAGTACCGGCCGTACCGAGGGCCGCGGTGACCTGTTCGTCCATCTCGACGTCGTGACGCCGACGCGGTTGGACACCCGGCAGATGGACCTGCTGCGAGAACTCGCCATGCTGCGTGGGGAGGAGCAGGCCGAGCTGACCGCGAACGGGCGCGCAGGCAGTTTGTTCTCGCGGCTGCGGGACACTCTCGGCGGACGCTGATGGGCGCCGGTGGGCGCCGGTGACGAGTCTCCCGGTCTTCCTCGCCGAGTCGCTACCGCCCGCGGGTGCCGAGACGACGTTGGCTGGTCCGGAGGGTCGGCACGCCGCAACCGTGCGGCGGTTACGCGCCGGTGAGCGCTTGACACTGACTGACGGCCATGGCGAGCTGGCCCTGTGTGAGGTGCTCGATACGGGTCGGGATCGACTTCGGCTGCGGGTGCTGCGGCGGGCCGGCGAGCCGGCTCCGGCGTTGCACGTGACGCTGGTCCAGGCGCTGATCAAGGGCCAGCGCGGGGAGCTTGCAGTGGAATTGGCCGTCGAGGCCGGAGTGGATGCGATCGTGCCCTGGCGCGCGGCCCGCTGTGTGGCCCACTGGGATCACGGAGACCGGGGAGCCAAGGCGCTGGACCGCTGGCGGCAGACGGCTCGCGAGGCCGCAAAGCAGTCTCGTCGGGCCTGGTTGCCGCCGGTGGCCGAGCCGGTGAGCACCATGGCACTCGAGCAGCGCTGCGCCGCCGCGGCCGGATGCCTGGTGTTGCACGAGAATGCCACCAGGCCGCTGCCCGTGGTGCCGCTGCCCGCGGCCGGAGAGCTGCTCCTCGTGGTCGGGCCTGAAGGTGGCCTCACGGAGGCCGAATTGGCGTCGCTGACCGCGGCCGGTGGCCAGCCAGTGCGGCTAGGCCGGACGGTATTGCGTTCTTCGAGTGCTGGCGCGGTTGCTCTCGGTGCAATTGACGCTCTCTCGCAACGGTGGGTTCTGCGTCATTCAGGTGATATTTGAACCGAAAGCTCGCTAATAGCCTTACATTAAGTGCGCAAGACCGGATGCACCACCTGATCGAGTAAGCGTCCGTACCGGACTCGCAAGTCTTTCCAAGCTCCGCCGGGCACCTCCCCCCTCGGTCCGGCGGCGCTGCGTCGCGGCGGGACAGCCCCCAGTTTCCGCCGCGACGCGGCATCCTCTTGGCGGTCCGCCTGCCAAAGCTCCGGAAACTATCCAGCGGATCCGCCGGATGGCGCAACAATGCTCAACCTCGGCGTCGCGATCCGGGACACCCGTAGAGTATTTCCGACTGATGCGTAACCCAGAGGCCGGTTATTCGCCGATATCGCGGGGCAAGTTAAACCACGCACCGTAACAACGGCGGGCGTAGCGCCGATGTGTGCAATAGAGAGCCGGGCTAGCACATTGCAAGCCGGAAGTTACGTACTGCCGAGAGTCGATCATGGGACAACCTTGGGAACCGCTTGAGCCCAGCCCCGCTCACGCATGGCTTCGCCGTATTAGTGCGTGGCTCCGGCGCGGCCTGCCTCGGCTCCGCAGGTCGGCGGCAGCCGATCAAGGCAAGGATCCAGAACCGGCGAATCCTGCCGGTGAGGGCGGCACCGTGTCATCACCGGCCGCCACACCCGACGATGGCGAATCCGCTACGTCTGTCGACCCGACCAGTTCGCCCGACGGGCAGTCATCGGATGACACGGGACGGGAAGATCCAGCGGCCCAGGAGCCCAAAGAAGATTCCGTCACCAGGATTATGGGGCTACTGTCACCGAACCGGCCTGCAGCGGGTATACTTTTTGTTTTAGCGATCGCGTTACTGATCGTCGAACTGTTGTCGATCCAGGGCGTCCCGCCTGGAGTGCTCGCAGCAGTGTCATTTGTTGTTTCCGTACTTGTCGCGCCGTTCATCCACTACCACAAACTCCAACCTGTCCGGCACCTCGTCATACCCTTGGCAGCCGCCTCGGGGGCCCTCACCATAGCCCGCTGGCCCGTTATCTTTCAACACAATCCAGCCGATCTCGCGGTACAGGTACTAACTATTTTAGGGCTCGTGTGGATACTCGCAAAAATGCTCTTACTGCAACGCTTCAGTGCTAAACATTGCTGCCGTACTCCATTTGTGCATGACGAGCTCAAAAAACTACTTCCGTTTCAGCGTTCATACTTGGAGCAGATGTGCAGAGCGATCTTCTCCGCGCCGATAGGGCAGGGTGCCCGCGTCGTGCAGCTGGAGGCGAACTGGGGCCAGGGAAAGTCATTCCTGATTGAACGTCTTGAACTTTTCTTGCAATCGGCCGAGAGTGCGCAAGGCGATTGTGCAGTTGTTGTCATCAATGTCTGGGAACAAGAAAGTGAACCAAATTTACA
>DATFDO010000187.1:0-23533 GCA_035252045.1 Pseudonocardiaceae bacterium | reverse complement strand
TCGTTTGCCGAGCACCTGGGCGTCGCCGTGCGCACAGTCGCCGCGTGGCACCAGAAGCCGACGCTGAAACCGAAATCGGAGATGCAGCAACTGCTGGATACGGCGCTGGACCAGGCATCGCCGATGGCCCAGGCACGGTTTACCCAGTTGCTGGCCGGACGCATCGACCCAGAGCCGGAGCCGGACCCGGTGCCTGCTCTACCCCTTCCGCAGGGTCCTACCAGGCCCAACAATGGAACAGCCGACGCCGAGCGGAGGCTCTATACAGATCCCCATATCGACGCGGCGCTCGATTGGCTCGACCAAGCCGCGGGTTTACCAGCGGGCGCAAGCCGGCGGCAGGTGGCATCGCAGCTTGCCTGGTTAAACGTCGGAGAGGTTCACGATCGCAGTACTCGCCGCAGACGGGTCAATCGGCAACACATTGCGCAAGCACTCGGCGAGTATTACGGCGAACCATGTCCCGGTTATGGCCGGTACACCGCTCGCTACAGCCCAAATGAAACCGCCGCAACCAGCGTGCTCACCTGCCCGGAATGGCTCGACCTGGCCTGCCCGCTTCTCGGTGCGCAAGACCAGCTTATTCTGACCGATGCCGACTCCAGCCGCGAGCTAACACTCGACGAACAAGCCGTAGACTACGCAACTCGGCGGCTCGTCGAAACACTGGCATTGAACACCCGGCTTGTGAATATGCCCTTATATCGCCTTCTGGATGCAGCCGTCGGCAAGGGCCATATCGGTGGCGCGGTAGACGTCGTCTCGTTCGTTGAGTACGCCCTCACAATGGACCTACTGGAAGGTGAATTGACCGACGCCATCTCGGCGGACTTCTCCGTTCGACCGGGCGTATTACCGCTGCGTGACAGATACCTTCCAGATGCAAGCTCCGTTCTCGACATGTCGAGCCGGCTATGCGCAGGTGGCGTCCTCGCGCTATGCGCGATTGCCCGCCCAGCGAGCCCGCGTACCGCAGCGGACTACCTCCTCATCGTCCAGGAGCGTTCCGGCCACGTGCTCAACGCCGCGCGCAAACTCGCCGTGATCCCCAAGGGGTTTCATCAACCGTTGATGGATATCCGCGGGGATACCGCGCTCGGCTTCACCTTGCAACGAGAGATCGAAGAGGAACTGTTCGGACGCGACGACATCGATAACACCGTCACCGATCCACGGTGCGCGGATCCGATGCACCCGAGCCGGCTGTCCGAGCCGATGCGCTGGTTGACTGGGGTGCCGGGTGCGCTGCGGATGGACTGCACCGGATTCGGATTGAATCTGGTCAGCGGGAACTACGAGTTCGCCTCTCTGATCGTCATCGACGATGAGGAGTTCTGGGCCAAGTACGGCGGTCAGGTAGAGGCAAACTGGGAATCGTCGAGCCTGCGCCGCTACTCCAGCCTCGACAGCAGCCTGCTGACCGCACTCATCGCAGATGTAGCCTGGAGCAACGAGGGGCTGTTCGCGTTACTGCAAGGACTTCGAGGGCTCTCCCAGATCGGTGGTCACCGAGTGCGCCTACCGACGATCGACTGGCAGCTACCGTCGTGAGCGCTGACTGGCACATCGGGAACGCCGCCGACGATGGACGGAACACCCGAGGTTGGCTGCTCGGCCACTTCCTCGACAGTTCCGTAGGGGTGCGGTCAACGAAGGACGTAGAAATCAAATGGGGAATCCACCCTGCCGGCGATAAGCGCCACGGGTGGACAAGCGACGATCAACGAACGACCCTCGTTCTTCTCGTGGAAGGTAATTTCGTTGTCAACCTCACCGCGGGAACCGCGGAGCTGACCCGGCAAGGCGACTACGCGGTATGGGGACCCGGCATCGATCACTCCTGGGAAGCCAAAGAAAACTCCGTGGTCATCACCGTCCGCTGGCCCTCATCGAGCAGTTGATGCTGGCACGTTCACCCGCTTGCCATCCAGCTCTTTGAGCCGGCGAAGTCCCAGCAGAAGGGCGAACAATCCTTCATTACTCCAGCAAGCGTCTGTGACCAACTCGGCGAGTAACTCACCGTCAAGGCTCGAGTATAGGTGCAACCCGGCAGATTCCCAGTTCGCTTCGATATGACCGCCATACCGATGCCAAAACTCCTCATCATCGATCACGACCAAGCAGGCGAACTCATAGTTCCCACTCACCAGGTTCAGCCCGAACCCAGTGCACTCCATCCTCAGCGCACCGGGCACCCCGGTCAGCCAGCGCATCGGCTCGGAAAGCCGGCTCGGATGCATGGGAACGGCAGCAACACGTGGCGAGACTGTCGTGTCGATGTCACTTCGGCCGAACAGTTCGTCTTCCATCTCCCGCCGCAACGTGGCACCCACCTGCGCATCAGCACGGTAGTCAGCAAGCGGCTTGTGGAAGCCTTTCGGAATCACCGCCAGTTGGTGTGCGGCATTGAGAACGTGTCCGGAACGTTCCTGGACTAGCAGAACGTAGTCTGCGGCGCCGCGGTATGCGTCAGCGGGCCGCGCGATCGCACACAATGCAAGCACGCCACCCGCACACAAACGGCTAGATATGTCTAGGACGGAGTCAAGATCGGGAAGGTACTGGTCGCGCAGAGGCAACGACCCCGGTCTCGGCGCGACTCCGGACGCTATGGCGTCGAGCAGCTCGGCTTCGAGCAGATCCATCGTCAGCGCGTATTCCACAAATCGCGTAAGCCCCACCGCTCCACCTATCGCGCCGGGCTGGGCATCAACGTCAAGCAACTGGTAGATCGGCGCGTTAGTGATTCGCACATCGAAGGCGATTGCCTCAACGAGTCGGTCAACGGCGTGCTCCGCAGCAAGGTCACCGACCTGTCTGGTATCACTAGAGGCGGAACTCCGCATCATTAACTGGTCACGCTCAGGAGTCAGCGGACATGCAAGATTTAACCACTCCGGCCGCGTAACAATGCTGGTAGCGATCTCCAAGCCATCGAAGCTCACCTGAAATGTGGCAGCACCGCGGGATTGAGGCGCTCCGTAATAGTCCGACAACGCTTTGCCTGCCGCAGTGCGACCCACCTTTACTCGCCGATCATTCCGATCCCGCAGAGCACCTTCATGAAGCGCGCCGAGCCGAGCTGTCACCTTGCGCCGACACGTCCCTGGCGACCATCCTGCATGCCGATCCAGCCAATCGAAGGCGACCGCCATGTCGACGCTTACGCCATCGACTCCTCCGGGTTGTACCTCCGTCTTGTGCTCGATCAGCCCGCGCAGCTGCTCCGGAGACTGGCGGAGAAGCCGAGCTAACTTCGGTCGCAGGTATGGCAGCGGAGCCTGATCCCCAGCCTCCCACCGGATTACCGTGGACCGATCCACGTGCAGCGCCACAGCCAAGCTCTCCTGCGTGTAACCGGCGGCCTTGCGCACCCCAGCCAGCGCCACGCGGCGGCGCGGACCAGCCACTCCACTACCTCCCGCTCGCTCGTATTTGTGATCACCGTATCAGGATCACCTGGCGATTACTGCAGGTCAGCAGTCGCAGTGCTACATCAACACCACGAAACGCCTACGTTTCCGCTCTGGGCGGCGACGCACCCTTCGGGCTTTAGTGCTGGCAAGCACCCGGTGCCGGGACAGCACGGGCTGCGGCTGGAGATCCCCGTACCGCAGCAGCCCGCGCGCTTCCGTCTCAAACCCAGCACCGGGTGCATCCACTCCCTCACGACTAAAGGCGGCCCAAGTGTCAGAGACCCTCGGAATACCTCGCAGGGTCTCCGTCAAAGGCACAGAAGGTGTTGACGCGACCATAGCCATAACGACATACCGGAGACACGTATGGATGTCTATCGTGCCAGCATTCACGTGGCAGGCGATCATGGAGCCGGCAACAGTCGATGAATTGATCCAGTTGCTAAAGCTGGCCCGGGATGAGGTGACGCGACCGACCGTTGCAACGCAATTAGGACCCGCACGTAAGGCCATAAGAGGAGATCGTCGAAGGTAAAGCGCGAACCTTTCGATCAGTGACACGGTCCCAGTGCGCAGCCGCTTCAGCCGCTTGCCACGCTGGAAGAGATCCGCGAGAAGGCCAGCCAGCGCGGCTGGTGGTCGACCTACGGGCTGCCGGAGTCCATTTCCGGCTACGTCGGCTTGAAACCGCGATGCCAGCGTGGACGTTTTATTACTCCGGGTACTGATCATGCGGATAAGCCAGAAACAAGACTGCGCCAGGGCAGCACAGATGGTCCGCTTGGGCTCACGGTGTTCTTTAAGGGCGGGGCCGATATCACCGGTTCGGTGTCGGGGAAACGGTGAGCGGCCCAGCAGGACCGCGACCGTAGCCAGTGCGGGTGCGTTAAAGGAATAGTTGTACGGCGTGCGTAAGTGCTTCGGCGGCAGTGGCCAGGCCAGCGACGGATTTGACGCTTTGGGCGATGCCGGCGAGGACTCCGGTCACGGTTGTTTTGTTCGGGCGGTTTTTCACCAGCTCCTCGGCGACCAGCTGGATCGATCCTTTGAGCTCGTCGGCATTAGACAGCTGCGATGCGTGGACGGCTAGCTGGTGAAGAAGTTCGTCGAGCCGCTGGCCGAGTTCCGGGTAACCTCGATTTTCGAGTTCGCGGCTAGCCGTCTTCACGACGTTGCGTGCCTGCGCACCACGCCCTACGGCAAGTGCGCCTGCCTCAATCCGTCCACCGGATATCTGGATTCCCTCGTTATGGCCTGTGCCTTTCATCGCGCCTCCGCCGTTGTAGGACTAGGACTTGCCGGTTTGTGTCGGCGCCTTCTGCGCCAACGTCTTGAGCGCACGATCGACACGCGCACGAGCACCGACTCCAACTGCCATGCTCTCTGTTTGGATAGAGCCACCCGAGACGATCACACCGTTATTCATGATGCTAGTAGTGCGTTCTTTGAGATCACTGGTGTCGATATTTCGCTTGTCAAGGAACTCGGTGATTAAGTCGAGGATGCGCTGTTGGACAAGCTTGACATACATTTCCCGGTCGAGTTTCTGGAAGTAACGTCTGTAGTTTGTAGACATTCCGCTCTGGCGGACGCTCGTCACCGATCCGTAGTCGAACATGGGAGTGGTCCTTATGCGACGACGAATTGACCGACTTTCGAGCCGCCTCCTAGGCCCCGAAAAGATCCGTTGTGCAACGTGAATCGGCGCGAGGATCAACAGGGCGGGCGTGGTAACGACAGCTTTCGCCATTAGTTGAATTATTACCCTTGCGTCAGAATCTGGTGGTATGTCATCGATCTCGTGGTACTTCTCTCGCAACGGAGGAAGCAGACAGTAAGCCGCCTCGGAGAACAAGGTGGCCCCGACTTGGGTAAATCGCAAGAATATCGACATCACAAGCTCGCCGCGCCACGACTCAATCTGTATTACGAGATAGTGACGGATCCGCTGCGTGGGCGCCCGAAGGAAATGCTGTACCAGTGCATCATCAACCGTTGTAAGCGGTCGGGAGAATTGGTTGGGCAGGATCCAGGATTCGCTGCGAATATCCTGACCATTAACGAAAAGACGGTTTTCGACGCGGAGGCCGTCAATGTCGAGCCCTCGCAAATCTGTACTTATGAAATTGTACAACTCGTCAACTTCGAAGGGTACCGGCTCAGCCAATCCATCCAATGTCTCCTTTCCCTTCTGGGTGTTTGTGGTGAACGACCAACCTTCATTCTCGAGTCCCGAACCCACGAAGGGCGAGAAGCCGCTATACACTGTTACATTACTTTTCATGTCAGGTTGGAGCTCGGTGATCAACCGTACGTCGCGCGGCGAACTCGGAATCGGCGCCGCTTCTGGATCGAAATACTCGGGGAGTAGACGAGTTTCCAACAGTTGACGATCGAGATAAGAGGTGAAAAATACTACAGACCATCCAAGCGGTAGCATTGCCAGTGCTGAATATAAAACTGGCGTACCGTAAACGATAAAAAACGGAAATACAGTTACCAGCAGACCTACTAGGACGGCATCACGTACTAGTCGTCGCCGTCGCGCAGCCAGGCAATGGCAGATGACTGGAACAAGGTCCACCCCGTAGGAAGGCGCGATTGCCCGGTGTTCCTCGTGGAGAACGTGGTCGATGACTTCATTGGCAAACGTCTTGTCGAGGTACGCAGCCGCACAGAGGTACCGCGTTGTTTCGCTGACCGGCGCCGATGTGCCTCGCGATTCATCCTGATTAATCATGACTACCCGTCCCTGGTCGTCCCTTGAAAGCGACTTCCAGATAGCTCCCAACTCCGGGCGTTAGCCACAGGCCACCCCGAAAAGATTGATCCAGGTTGCGATGGTCGTGTAGAGACCGGCGTCCCATCCCCCGTATGCTGATCGCGTCTGTAACATCGGCCGCCGTCCTCGTTGTCACCCGTCTAGGTCAAGGAGCCACACGAGCAGCTGACTGATACACCGAGTTCTCCACGCGGTGGCCAGCCGCGGCATCTAGGTCAAGCTCCAGCACGCCCTGACCACACGACAGCCGCTGCCGCGCCGCCACCTTCAACAACTCCAGCTCAGCATGGTTGAGTCTCGTCAAGGATTTTGGCCCCATCGGTCGTCGTTGTAGACCAGGCCGACCGCCGGGGTCACTGGCACAGTGGTCGCGCGGTCACTTACTGCTGGCCGTCTCGACGAGGGCTGGCCGTCGGGTGCCCCAACAGCCCACAAACCCTTGAACGCGCAGCTGCCTCATTGCTCACCGTGGCTGCCAGCGCAGCGTGAGCTTCGGGTCCGCATGCTCTTTGCCAGACTCGCGGATCTCAAGTTCGTAGTCACCGATCCAGCCCTCGCCACGGTCGGTCTCGGTAGGCCGTTCCATCCTGGCGATCGCCAGCAGGTGCGCCCGGAACGAGTCGGGCTGGCTGATGTCCTCGCATACATGCCGAGCCGGGTAGCGGCGGCCGTCAGGACCCCGGACGGTGATCATCCACAATTGCGGCGATGCCGTCGCTGTTTCCTTATCCGGCGGGTCAGCACTTGGAGAATCCAACGGCTCGGCAGGCCGGACAACGACCGCTCGACGACCGCGGCTTGACCTGATGAATCCCCAGGTCTTCAGCAGTTCCATGGCGCGATGCGCGGTCCCGATGGCCACCTGATGCTCTGCGGCGAGCTGCTTTTCGGTCGGCGCGAAATCACCTTCAGCCAGAGAACCCGACAGGATGCTGCGACGTATCTCCGCGGCAATCTTCTGGTACGGGCTGCCTGGGTCATCCTTGGCACGCTCGACGGCGCTCAGTGGCGCCGGTCGGCTCGGCATCCTGGTCGCAATGCCGCCGGCCGCGCGCTGGTCGGCTTCGGACACCCACGCGGCATAGGTCCGCAGCGTGGTTGTGCCACCGCCGGAGTGCCCTAACCGGCCGGCGACAGTCCGCACGTCGACGCCGGCCGCGACCAACTCCGTTGCCGAGTAATGCCGCAGCTTATGCAGGCTGGTATCAATCCTAAGCCGCTCGACCAAGCGATTGTAACGCTGTGTGACCGCATCAGGTGTCGGGGAGGTGCTGCCATCCGGGGCACCCGAGAATACGAAGGCGTCTTCAGCAAGTTTCACACCAAGCTCCTCGGCACGAGCCCGGCAACGCTCCCGGTGCTCGGTAAGCACTTCGGCAGTCTCCGGATCGAGGGCAACACGGCGCTGCTGGTGTGTCTTAAGGTCTCCCTCAACCCAGCCATCCACACCCTTGTTGATCGCGCGTCGCAGCCACATCACAGCCCGACCTGGAGTCAGATCAATCCGCAACCAGCGCAGTGCGCACAGCTCGCCGCGACGCGCTCCGGTGGTCATCGCGAGCCAGATCAGCGTGCCCCAGTCCGGGTCCTTCCATGCCTCGTTGAGGATCCGGGCAGCCTCGCCGGCGCTCGGGGGGTGTGGGTTCGGAACGGGCGCGGCAGGAGGTTCCGCATCAGGCAGCGGGCTTGCCGTGACCCACTTCCAGCGCACCGCGCGCTTGTAGGCACCCGACAGGATGAAGTGCATATGCCGGATGGTGGTCGCGCCCAGCGGCCGGCAGCGGTGTGGAGCGCAGCGATCATCACAGTCATGCTCACCAGTGGTGCGGTGCTGGATGAACGGGCGCCCGGCGCAGTGATTCCGGCATCGGCGCAGCTCAGCGTAGAACGCATCGAGGGTATCGGCGTCCAGCGCGCCAATTTTGATCTTGCCTAGGTACGGCGAGATGTGGTTGCGGACGTAACCCCGGTAGAGCGTCAATGTGCTAGGGGCACCGTCGAACTGGTCGAGGTAGCGCTCCAGTAGCTGATCTACCGAAGCTTTGGTGCGCGGGTTCCGACGCTCATTAACTTCGTTGATCAACCGATCACGGATCCGACGCGCTTGTTTTTCGGCGCCGGGTCCAGGCGGGACGATCTCGATCAAGTCGTGCCGGCGCTTGCTCACCGGATCGACTCCGGCATAGACGCGAACCCGCAACGCACCGCTCGGCAGCGCGTCGATGCTGCCTCGGGTACGGCCCGCGGCAGCCCCCAATGATCGCGCCACGGACGCAGGCTAACACAACTCGTGTCATGAACCGTGTCACACGAGCACTTCAAGATCAATACATCAATGTATTTATGCTGGTAGAACCAGAGCCGACGCGGGGACTCGAACCCCGAACCTACCGCTTACAAGGCGGTTGCTCTGCCAGTTGAGCTACGCCGGCGGGCGCCAAAGCCAATGGTAGGCGCCTGACCGAGAAGATCATAAACAGGCGGGTACCACGCCACGCCGCTACTGTCTGTGGGTAACGGTGCGGATGAGGGAGGCCAGCCGTGACCGATGCGGCGAGCAGCTCAATGGCGGACTTCGTAGTGGTGGCCAACCGGCTGCCGGTGGACCTGGAGCGCCTACCCGATGGCTCCCAGCGCTGGAAGGCCAGCCCGGGTGGGCTGGTCACCGCGTTGGAGCCGTTCCTGCGTGCGCACCACGGCGCGTGGGTCGGCTGGCCGGGCGTGCCCGACGTCGACGTGGATCCCATCGAGGACGGCGACCTGGCACTGCATCCGGTGCCGTTGTCCACCGCGGAGCTCACCGACTACTACGAGGGCTTCTCCAACGCAACGCTGTGGCCGCTCTACCACGATGTGGTGGCTCCCCCGGTATTCCACCGGCACTGGTGGAACGCCTACGTCGCGGTCAACGAACGGTTCGCCGCGGCCACCGCCAAGGTCGCCGGCGAGAACGCCACCGTGTGGGTGCAGGACTACCAGCTCCAGCTGGTGCCCCGAATGCTGCGGGAGCTGCGGCCCGACCTGCGGATCGGTTTCTTCTTGCACATCCCATTCCCACCGGTGGAGCTGTTTCTGCAACTGCCCTGGCGTACCGAGTTGATCCGCGGCCTGCTCGGCGCGGACCTGGTCGGGTTCCACCTGCCCGGGGGCGCGCGCAACTTCCTTTTCCTGGCGGGCCGGTTGGCCGGGGCGCCGGCGACTAAGAGCGCCGTCGGGGTACGAACCAAGCCGGGCGAGGTCGACATCAACGGCCGGACCGTGCGAGTCGGCGCTTACCCGATCTCCATCGACTCCACCTCGCTGGACAAGATGGCCCGCAGCAAGCCGATCAGGAAGCGCGCCGAACAGATCCGCGAGGAGCTGGGCAACCCGAATACCATCCTGCTGGGTGTGGACCGGCTCGACTACACCAAGGGCATCGACGTGCGGTTGCGCGCGTTGTACGAGCTCTACGCGGACGGCCGCATCACCGCGGACAACGTCGTCATGGTGCAGCTGGCCACTCCATCGCGCGAGCGGGTGGAGCACTACCAGCGCATGCGCAGCGACATCGAGCAGGCCGTCGGCCGGATCAACGGTGAGTTCGGCCGGGTGGGCCATCCCGCGGTGCATTACTTGCACCAGTCGGTTCCGCGCGAGGAACTCATCGCGTTCTACGTCGCCGCGGACGTCATGCTCGTCACTCCCGTGCGGGACGGCATGAACCTGGTGGCCAAGGAGTACGTGGCCTGCCGGCGCGACCTCAACGGCGCCCTGGTGCTGTCCGAGTTCGCCGGCGCTGCGACCGAGCTGACCAACGCTTTCTTGGTCAATCCCCACGACCTCGACGGCATCAAGAACGCCATCGAATGCGCAATCACGGTGGAGCCCGACGAGCGGCGCCGGCGCATGCGGATGCTACGCCGGCAGGTGATGACCCACGACGTGCAACGCTGGGCGCAATCCTTCCTGGCCGCCCTCGGCGGTGAGGACCAGGCGGCGGCGCTGAAGCACTGAGATTGTCGGTGCCGGTTGCGGCAATGAGGCCGTGACCGTGTTGCTCAAAGATCCCACGGAAACCCGTGTTCATGGGTTGCACGAGTTGCGGGAGGCTCGCGTGGAGCAAGCAGGCCTGCTCATGCCGCGCCGGACGCTGACGGGTGATGCTGGTCCGCGGGTTGCCCGCCACCGCCACCGAACTTGCCGCAGGCGCCATCGGGCCGGGACAGCTGCGGGTGATCACATCGATCATGGGCGGATCCCGTCCACGGCTGATCCGCAGACCGTGGAGCTGGTGGAGCAGGCAGGCGCGGCGGAGCTGGCCCACATCGGTGAACGGTTGCTTGGTTACCTTGACCCGATGGCCCTGAACCTTCCGAGCAGCCAGAACAAACCCGCGAGCTACGGGTTCGCACTGGATCTGATGGCTCGACGAGGGTGACCTGCCTAGCCGCGGTGGCCAGCGTCCCCATCTGGTGCTCACTATGAAACTGACCGACCTGATCGAGGGCCTCAGATCGGCCGTGCTGGACGCTGGCGGGCGGATCTCGGCTGCCGAGGCTCGCCGTCTGGCCTGCGATGCCTGCATCGTGCCCATGGTGCTGGGTAGCGATTCGATGCCATTGGATGTCGGGCGCGAACAACGGCTGGCCACTGCTGCACAGCGCGACGCGTGGCCCACCGTGACCACGGTTGCTCATTTCCGGGTTGCGATCGCCCGCCCCGTTATTGCCGTGGCCGCCACATCGTATCGTGGCTGGACGGGGACAAACGAAACTCGATAATCTGTGCCTTCTGTGCGAGCGCCATCGCGTCATCGTGCACCGCCAAGGCTGGCACATACGCCTGGACGCCCGCGGATATCCCGAATTCATTCCACCCGAAACCGTGCATCCCACCCGAGCCCCACTCCACGACCCGCTCCGGCAATAGCGCCGGCCCGCGTTCGGCGCGCTTGCTGCGAGCACCTCGCGGTGAGGTTTATCGTGCCGCGTCGTGAAGCTCCTGCGCGCCGCAATTACGAGCGTGCTCGTGTGCCTGATCACCGCTACCGGTGGATCACCCCCAGCTACGGCCGATGCAGCATCTGCTGAGAATCTTGGTGCCCTGGTGCCGGTGCCGGAGGGTGTCACGGCCAGCTTCGCAGTCTATGACCGTCAATACCGCGAGTTCACCGCCGTGCGGCACCCGCACGCCCGGTTCCGGGCCGCCTCCGTGGTCAAGCTGCTCATTGCGCTGGACTACCTCCTCCAGCACGATCCCGAACTGAATCTGGACAAGGCCACCACCGACGACCAGCGCATGGACATCCTCGCGCTGCGCACCATGCTGCGGGGCAGCTGGGACTACGCGGCCAGCGTGTTGTGGGTGCGCGGCGGCTTCACCGACGTCATCGACCGGATGACCGGCCTCATCGGGCTGCCGGACACCTCTCCCCCAGCCCCCGATCAGCGCGGTTTCTGGGGTTACACCCTCACCTCCGCCGCCGATGTCGTGAAGATCTATAACTACGTCCTGGACACGGCGCCCACCCGGTACCGGGACTTCATCATCGGTAACCTGCATGCTTCCACCCGGTGCGCAGAGGACGGCCGGGACCAGTCCTTCGGCATCCCGCGGACCTTCGCCCGGCCGTGGGGTGCCAAGCAAGGCTGGTCGGGCTGGGCCGCAACCGTGCCAGACGCGCAGCGCTGCTTCGAAGACCGCGCCGGCATAGGCGAGTACGCCGGTCCGGTTCCCGCCATGAAAGAGAACCCCGATCCTCCGACGGACCTGATCAGCCCGCTGCTGCATACCACCGGCACGATCGGCCCGGGCGAGCGCAACATTGTCGTGATCTTCACGACCTACCCGAAGGACACCACCTGGCCGCAGGGCGCGGCCGACATCACCCGCCTCTGCGGGAACCTGTCGTTGCTGGTCCCCGGCTCACGCCCCAACTTTTCCCCGGACTAAACCGGCGCGGGCGGTCAGCGCGCGTGCCCAGGTGTGCCAGTTACCGGCCAGCTCGGGTGCGGCGAGTAGCTCCGCGGCCCGTGAATGGTCACGGTGGTAGGCCTCGGCGACCGTATGAACGGTGACGCCGTGGCTGGGCCGATGCTCGACGATCACAGCGTCCCCGGCAGCGATGCCGCCGGGCACGAGAATGCGCAGGTAGGCGCCAGGCCGGCCGGCGGCGGCGAACAGTCGCGGGAAACCATCCGCACCCATTCGGATGCCCAGCTTGTAGCAGGGCGTGCGGGGAGCGCAGACCTCGAGCACCACGTCGTTGATCCGCCAGCGCTCCCCGATCACCGCCTCGGTCACCTCCACGCCGGCCACCGTGATGTTTTCTCCGAGCATTCCCGCTGGCACTGGCACACCGAGCCGATCGGACCACCATTCGAGGTCTTCTCGGGCGTAGGCGTACACGGCCTTGTCCGGCCCGCCGTGCACGCTGCGATCGGACTGGTCGTCGCCGTCGACGTTGACCCCGTGCACCGCAACCCTTCCCGTCACGGGCTCTTTGAAGATCGACGTCAGCACGTCGCGATCATGCCAGCGCACCAGCCGCGGCGCGCCCACGTTGACCGATACGACCCGGGCGCCCGGCGCGATCATCCGGTCACCACCGGCTGGAGCACCTCGACGTCGTCGCGGTAGGCGTCATAGGCCTGCGAATACTCCATCACGCGCGCCACCTCCTCGATGAAGTGATCGCCGTAGCCGGCCCGCCGCAGCAGATGAAATCCCATTTCCATGCCCGACGTGATCCCTCCGGCGGTGATCATGCGACCGGCGTCGACGATCCGGGCCCGGCTGATCACGCAAGCCGGCGCGATATCGGCCAGCCGGTCGATCGGCACCTTGCCCGGTGCCTTGGACTCCACCCGGTCCGGTTCCTTGCGGCTGGTGGCTGGCAGCCCGTCGAGCAATCCCATCTGCCCGTAGATCCACGAGCCGGTGCAGACGCTGGTCAGCAAGGTCTGCTCGGGCAACGAGCGGATGAACTCGTGCAACCGGGCATTACGAATTTCCTGACGCAGCCCGAAACCGCCCGGGATGAGGAAGGCGTCCATCGCCGGCCGGTCGGCGAAGCTGTAGTTGGGCAGCACCGTAAACCCGGCCTGAGCCTGCACCGGGCGCATCGCGTCGGCGATGAGGAAGGCCTCCAACTCCGGATCGAAGCGGCGGGCGACCGCGAATACCCCATGCGGCGCCGCGAAGTCGACGATCTCCGCGTCCTTGCACACGTAAATCCCCAGCCGGAACCCGCTGGTCACCATCGCGCAGTACACCTCGCTCGGTAGGGAAACGACCGTTCTCCTGGTGAGTCTAGAGAACGATCGTTTCTCGTCAAGGTCTCCCGGGAACTATGCTCAGCAGCAAATGACTGCCCTCCCACCTCAGAGTCCCGACTCGGGCGTGACGCAGCGTGTCCTGGACGCTGCCGAGCGGCTGTTCTACTCCCGCGGCGTGCAGGCGGTGGGGATCGACAGGGTCGTCGCCGAAGCCGGGGTCGGACTCAAGACGCTCTACGCCCACTTCGGATCCAAAGACCGGCTCGTCGAGGCATACCTTCAGCGGCGCAACCGCCGCTGGCTGGACCGGCTGCAGGCCCGGGTGGCGCAGCTGCACGGCCGCGACCGGGTACTCGTCATCTTCGACGCGCTCGGTGACTGGTTCGCCGAGCCGGGGTTCAATGGATGCGCATTCATCAACGTGGCCGGGGAGCTGCACACGAATCCGGCAACCCGGGCGATCGCGCGCGAACACAAGCAGTCCCTGCGCGCGCTGATCCGGCAGATCGCCTGCGACGCCGCCGTCACCGATCCCGACACCCTTGCCGACCGGCTGATGTTGCTGGTCGAAGGCGCGATCGTGACCGCATACGTCGAAGGCGATGAGCTCGCGGCAACCCGGGCCCGGTCGGCCGCGGCCGCTCTGCTGGACTGCGCCGGCCACGCTCACAGCGACGAGGTGCCCAGCCGATCCGCGGACAGACTCCAGTAAACGATCACCGGGCGGTCGTGCTCGTAGCCGAGTCCGGACAGCGACCCGGCAGAAAGACCCAGCAACGCCCCCATTCGCGGGTCCAACCGCAGCCACCGGGCGGCCAACACCCGCAGATCGTGCCCGTGCCCGACGAGCGCTGCATCCCGGCCTTGCGCCAACACGGGCAGGACCCGTGCCAGCACCCGGTCGGCCCGCTGAGCAACCTGCTCGATCGTCTCACCTGGGGTCGCCCCGGCCGGCACCGGATCGGACCAGATCCGCCACGGCCGGCCCAGCTCGGCGCTGATTTCGTCGGTGGTACGGCCTTCGTAGCCGCCGTAATCCCATTCGGCGAGGTCCGGCTCCACCTTGGGATCGGTCAGGCCCAGCAGCTCGGCGGTTCGCCGGGCGCGCACCATCGGGCTGGTCAGCACCACTCCGAACCGGCGGCCGTCGAGCAGCGACCGCAGCCGGCTGACCTGGCGCTCGCCCACCGCTGTCAGCTCAAGGTCGGTCACCCCGGTGTGCCGGCCGCTTGCGCTCCACTCGGTCTCACCGTGCCGGATCAGCGTCAACTCAGTCATCACACCTCGATACCACGGCTGCTGAGCGCGGGTCGCGTTACCTCCATGTCGCGCAACGTTTGCGCCCCCCGACTGGACGTCGCGCCGGATCATGTTCGATGCTCTGCGGGTGACTTCATCGCAGGACCAATCGCAAGACCATCCAGGTGCCCGGGTCGGCGTACCCCAAGAATCCAAAGACGGCGAGCGCCGGGTAGCTCTGGTGCCCAAGATGGTCGAGAAGCTGATCAGCCGGGGGTTGCAGGTCGTCGTCGAGTCCGGTGCCGGCGTCGGCGCGCTGATGCCCGATGAGTTGTTCATCGAGGCCGGCGCGACCATCGGCGACCCGTGGGGCGCCAACGTCGTGGTCAAGGTAGCTCCACCGACCGACGAGGAAATCAGGCGGCTGCATCGCGGATCGGTGCTCGTCGGGTTCCTGGCCCCCCGGTCCGACCCCGAGATCGCCGGCAAGCTCCGCGACGCCGGGGTGACCGCTTTCGCCATGGAGTCCATCCCCCGGATCTCCCGTGCCCAGTCGATGGACGCGCTGTCCTCGCAAGCCAACGTGGCCGGGTACAAGGCGGTGCTGATGGCCGCTGACCTATCCACCCGGTTCTTCCCGATGCTCACCACCGCGGCCGGCACGGTGAAACCGGCGACCGCGCTGATCCTCGGTGTCGGGGTGGCCGGACTGCAGGCGCTGGCCACCGCCAAGCGCTTGGGCGCACGCACCACCGGGTACGACGTCCGGCCCGAAGTCGCCGACCAGGTGCGCTCGCTGGGCGCAAAATGGCTCGACCTGGGCATCGAGGCGGCCGGCGAGGGCGGCTACGCCCGCGAGCTGACCGAAGATGAACGGGCCGAGCAGAAGCAGCGGCTGACCGAGGCGACCAGCACTTTCGACGTCGTGATCACCACAGCGCTGGTGCCCGGTCGCAAGGCGCCGATCCTGGTCACCGCTGAGGCGGTGAAGGGCATGCGGCCCGGTAGCGTGATTGTCGACCTGGCCGGCGAGACCGGGGGCAACTGCGAGCTGACCGTGCCCGGAGAAGTGGTGGTCCGCCACGACGTGACGATCGCCTCACCGCTGAACCTGCCCGCCACGATGCCCGAGCACGCCAGCGAGTTGTACGCCCGCAACGTGCAGTCGCTACTGGAGCTGATGCTCGACGACCAGGGCCGGCTCAACCCGGACTCCGACGATGAGGTGCTCGTGCGCTCCTGCATCACGCGCGAGCCGGAAGGGGATAAACGCTGATGCTGCTCGCCAACCTGGCGATCCTCGTGCTGGCCGGCTTCGTCGGCTTCGCGGTGATCTCCAAGGTGCCCAATACCCTGCACACCCCGCTGATGTCTGGCACCAACGCCATCCACGGCATCGTGCTGCTCGGCGGCATCCTGGTGCTCGGGGTGGACCAGGACCTCTCGGCCTTCGACAAGTTCCTGCTGGTGATCGCGATCGCGTTCGGCACCATCAACGTGGTCGGTGGTTTCCTGGTCACCGACCGGATGCTGGGCATGTTCAAGGGCAAGCAACCGGCCAAAGCCGGCCGCGACGGCGAGAAAGGCACCGTGCAGTAATGATCACCGTGATCCTGGGGCTGTACATCATCGCCTTCGCGCTGTTCATCTACGGCTTGATGGGCCTCACCGGCCCACGCACCGCCGTGCGCGGCAACCTCATCGCGGCGGCCGGGATGGGCCTGGCGGTGCTGGCGACGCTGCTGATCCCCGGCGTGAGCAACTGGGGGCTCATCGTGCTGGGCGTGGTGCTCGGCACGGTGGTGGGGGTGCCGGCCGCCAAGCAGGTGAAGATGACCGCGATGCCGCAGATGGTGGCGCTGTTCAACGGCGTCGGTGGCGGCGCGGTCGCACTGATCGCCTGGGTGGAGTTCAACAGCACCGCCGGGTTCGCCGGGGAGCCGGCATACGTGATGGGAGCCTCGCTGTTCGGCGCGATCGTCGGCTCGGTGTCCTTCTGGGGCTCTCTGGTGGCGTTCGGCAAGCTGCAAGGACTCGTTCCCGGCCGGCCGATCAGCTTGGGTCAGGCTCAGCAGATGGTCAACGCGCTGGTGCTGATCGGCGCGGTGGCCTGCGCCATCACGATCGGCCTCGGTGGCAGCGCCGAGCTGCTGATCATCGGAACGCTGCTGTTCGCCGCGGCGCTGGGGCTGCTGGTCGTGCTGCCGATCGGCGGTGCCGACATGCCCGTAGTGATTTCGCTGCTCAACGCGCTGACCGGGCTGTCCGCCGCGGCCGCCGGGCTGGCCCTGAATAATACCGCGATGATCGTCGCCGGCATGATCGTCGGCGCGTCGGGTTCGATCCTGACCAACCTGATGGCCAAGGCGATGAACCGGTCCATCCCGGCGATCGTCGCCGGTGGCTTCGGCGGAGGTGGGGTAGCAGCCGGCCGTAGCGAACTGGGCGACAAGACCGTGCGCGAGACCAATGCGGCTGACGCGGCGGTCCAGATGGCATACGGCAACGAGGTGATCGTGGTGCCCGGCTACGGCATGGCCGTGGCGCAGGCCCAGCACACCGTGCGGGACATGGCCAAACTGCTCGAGGACAAGGGCGTGGAGGTCAAATACGCCATCCACCCGGTGGCAGGTCGGATGCCGGGGCACATGAACGTGCTGCTCGCCGAGGCGGATGTGCCTTACGAGCAGCTCAAGGAAATGGACGAGATCAACGACGAGTTCTCCCGCGCCGACGTGGCGCTGGTGATCGGCGCCAACGACGTCACCAACCCGGCCGCGCGCAACGATCCGAACTCACCGATTCACGGCATGCCGATCCTCAACGTGGACCGGAGCAAGTCGGTCATCGTGCTCAAGCGCTCGATGAGCCCCGGCTTCGCCGGCATCGAAAACGAGCTCTACTACTCCCCCAACACCGCCATGCTCTTCGGCGACGCCAAATCCTCCGTCGAGTCCGTGATCGAAGAACTCAAGGCCCTCTAGCCGGCGTGTCGCGTCCTCGTGCACGCCGTGTCGTGCACCCGTGCCCGCCGCGGGGTGGCAGCCCGTCGAAGGGGTGCGCAGCGACCGGTGACCAGTGGCGTCACAAGATCGCCGCCCCACGGTGTGCGCCCGGGCCAGACCCATCGCGGTGCCGCGATCGGAGCCCCGGTGGCAACGCTGCGCAGCGGTTCGGGTACTATCCGTTGTTCAGCGAATCGGTAGTGCGGTAGAACAGCGGCTTGTGGCGCTATGAGGCATGTCCCTGAAGGGAGTGCGTAGTTGGAGACCAGCGCAGCAGAGGAAGAGTTTCGCAGCACAGTCCGCAGTTTGAACGTTTTCGACGGCCTGGCTCTGCTCATCGCTCTCGGCCTTACCGGCGTGGGCTTCCTCATCGGAACCGTTGGCAGCAGCACTGCGGCCGGTTCGACGAGTTCGGTCAACTTCGACATCACCCCGAACGATCAGGTCCGCCCGCTATCACCCGGAGCGACCGCAACGTTCCCGCTCTACATCAACAACCCGAACAACTACGGCGTCCGGGTGGACTCGATCAGTGCGGGCACGTCGAAGGCCACCAGCAGTGGCTGCTCTGCCGGCACCATCACCAGCGCCGCAGTCGACGGCCCAGTGGGCTACATCAAGGAAGGCGGCGTTCGGGCCTACATGGTCTCGGTCACGATGGCCCCCACCACGGACGCCCGGTGCAATGGTCAGACCTTCACTCTTCCGCTGACCGTCAAGCTCGCTTCCGCCGCCGCTGACCGGTAGGGCCACACGTCAGTGCAGCGACGAGAACGGGGTGCTGCTGAGCAGCGCCCCGTTCCGCGATAACTCAGGCGGGGCGAAAACAGCGATAACTCAGCCGTGCGCCAGCCTGGTGAGAGATGCCCACACGCCAGCGCGGCGACGCATCGAGAACGCCCGAGCGAGTTCGCGTCCTACGTACTCTTCAGCTTCTCGGGCGCACAGCGCGCGCTGGCGCTCGAAGTAGGCGTCAGGATCTCGGACGACGTCATCAGCAGCTTGTTTGATATCAGGATCTACACTCGGGATGCGCTGACCGGAAACGCCGCCTGTCGCCACGGGGACCTCCGAGTGCGATCCAGTCCACACATACCGCTACCAGTGAAGCAGCACAACGGCTCGCGAGCAAGCTCACGCACCCGGCTGCTGGCCCAGTATAACAGTTCGTAACAAACCGTTCGGATACAGTCCCACATATGAGCGGGGGCGGCTTTCCACAGTGGCTTCGATGGTGGGGCGGCGCGCTTGTCGCTGCCGCCTGTGCCGGTGCCGCGTTCGTTGCGCAAGTCCAAGCCGGCGAGCACCTCTCGACGTGGACCAGCACGTCGATCAAGGTCGGCGGCACCGCCGCGACAGTGATAGCGCTGCTGCTGCCGGCTCGTCAAACCTGGCTCGAGGTGCGGGCCAAAGAGGACGCCCAGCAGCTGGCCAAGCTGGCGGTGACCAACTACCAGCTCGCGCTGCGATCCGTGCTGCTGCCCCTGACCGACATCTTCGACCGGATCATCACCGCCCCGAGCGAGTCCGGCCACACTGAGGCAAAGGGTGCCGCGAAGCAAGCAGTGGTGAACTCGGTGGTTCAGTTCACCGGTGTTCCACGGGCACGGTCGTGCTACTTCGACTATGAACACGACGGCGAAGAAAAGCGCCTGGTGTGCAGGATATATGCGGGGCGAGACGCAAAGCCACGGACGCAGTTCTCCAGTTCAGATCCCCGCCATCTGGAAGTTTTCAAGCTACTGGAAAATCGCCAGTCGGAGCGCAGAGAAAACATTGCCTTGGAGGACCCGTCCCGGTTGCCCTCCGATCACCACCATAATTACCAGACCTACATATCGGTGCCGGTCGCCACGAGCGCGGAGGTTTTCGGCCTGTTGACCCTGGACGCACTTCATCCCGGCGAGCTGTCGCAGCAGCACGAAAAGGAGATGCTGCTATTCGCGCAGCTGCTCGGGATCGCGCTCGCCGGAGGCGGACGACACCGGACCCCGTAACCCTCCCATCAACACCGACGAAGACATGTCGGGGACAGGGAGCGTTAGTGGTCGGCGGGGAGCCAGTTGCCGTGGAAACCGAAGGGGACCCGGTGTGGCAGGTGAATGGCGGCGACCGTCTCCAGGGTGGCGGCGTCGAGGATGACCAGGTCGCTACGGTTGGTGGCGACGTCGTAGATGAATCCCATCAGTACCCCTTCGTCCTCGGCCGCTTGCGCCGCGGCGGGGACGAAGACGAACTCGCCGACGCGCTGGTGCGTGCCAAGCCGCCGAGCCGTGGTAATGCCGCGGCGTAGGTCGTGCTTGAGCACCGAGTCGCCGGCATCGCCTCCGGCGTCGGATGTCTGCATCGCGTAGCCGTAGCGGTAGGGATGCCCGGCGAGCCGGTCATCGGCGCGCGGGAACTCCTGCGGGTGGTCATCCAGGCGCGTCTCCCGGACCTTGCCGTCGGCGAGGTCGATCACCCACCGATCGAGGGTGGTAGGGCCTTCATTGGGCCCGTGGAAATCCGAGGCGAACATCTTGGGGTGCCGAACCACATCGGCGATGATCGTGTCGCCGTCGTCGTAGGCGTTGACGGCGTGAAAGACGTAACACGGCTCGACGGCGAACCACCGGACGTCATCAGCGCCGCCAGTACGGGGCATCACGCCGACCCGGGCCGGATAGTCGGGGTTCCAGCGGTACGGCAGCCCGGCGTTGCCGCCCATCCGCCTGCCGACCATCGCGACGACCGGTTCGGGCACCCGGACCCGGCCGATGAGAGCGGAGAGCACCAGCCTGGTCAGTACCCGCAAGCCTCGCGGCACCGAGATCGACGCGGCCTGCCGGGAATCGAAGATGACCGGCAGGTCGTAGAACACCACGTGGTCGCGGGTCAGGGAGAAATCGTGCATCATCGGGCTGCCGGTGACCTCGACATCCACCGTGCGGCGGGCTGTGCCGTCGACTCCGATGACCGAGTACTGCACCCGATTGCCACGGCCGAATGAGTAGGACACCGCGTGCAGTTCCCCGGTGTCCGGATCACACTTGGGATGCGCGGTGTAGCCGCCGCGCACGGTGCCGTCGAAGTCACACGGGCCGGCGGTGCCCAAATCCTCGGTGAGCTCGTAATTGGTGATCCCGCCTTCCACCAGCGCGAGCGTCCGGCCGGCGTGGCTGACGACGTTGGTGTTGGCGCCCAGCAGTTCCAGTCCCATCCGGATCGGAGCGCTTCGCGGCGAGGCCTCGCCGAGCCGGCGCGCCACGGCAGGGGTACGGATCCAGCGGTTGCGGTACCACTGCGCCTTGCCGTCACGCAGGCGGACGCCGTGCACCATGCCATCGCCGGTGAACCAGTGGTAAGTCTGCGGGTCGACGTCGGCGATGGGATTCGGTCCGTTGCGCACATATCGTCCGTCAAGGTGCGCCGGGATGGTGCCGGTGACAGCCAGCTCGGTGATCGTGTACTCGGCTGGCACCGGCGCGTAATTACCGGCGAGGTAGTGGTTGCCCACGGTATGCCCCTCCACCCGTCGATTGTTCGGTAGGACCGGTTTCGCCGTGTCGGGCGTGCCAGCAGGCCACGCATCGGAGAGCTTGCCCCCGGCTGAACGGCAACCTACCCTGGGATGTGCGGTCGGGGCAGCACGAGTGAGAGGGGTCGACCGACTCACCACGCCATAGTTGTGCGGCGGCCATTTCCCGTGGCCGGCTCGGATTCGGGCCAGGGCCACAATGCTGTGTTTATCAGTACTTTCCGCAAGTGCATCGGCGTGCTATTCACGGAGGTCGACTCGGGGGGCATTAGATGAACTTCCAGGGGGCGCGTTCAACTAAACTGCTCGCAGTCCTGCTGGCGATCGCCGTGGCCGTGGTCGGCGTATTGACCGCTCTGGTCATGCGCCAGCAACACGACCTCGGCACGGTGAACGGGCAGGTCCGTCTCGGTACAGCTCCGGCGGCCCCCGGTGCCAGCGTGCCAGCCGGCGCGGACATCGTGGCCAACCCGAACGTCGTCACCCACCCGGACCCGGCTGCCATCCCTCATGCTGCCGAGGCCCCGGTCGCGCCGGCACCTGTGGCCCAGGCACCACCTGCAGACCCAGCGCCCCGGCTGGTGCCAGCGCCACCGGCGGCTGCTGCACCAGGGCTGGCCACTACCCACATAACCCCGGCGCTGGTAGCACCGGCGCCTCGTACCGTCACGCCACCGCGCGCGGCGCCCCCGCGCCAGAAGCCGGTCAAGGCGGTCACACCGCCGGCCGGGCGAGTCGACCCGGTACCGGCACCGCAACAACCGCCGGCGCCCGCGCTGCCCGTGACCCCGGCACCACCGCAGACCGGCCCGGATGAACCCGCCAAGCCCCCCGCCAAGTCCGATGTTCCGGTCAAGCCAGGCAAACCACACGACTCTTCAGCACCGGCGTACTCGCCAGTACCGGACAAGCCCGCCGCCAAGCCGACCGATCCGGACAACTCCGCACCGACCGACGGCTCAGACAGCTCACCGGAGCCGACCAAACCCAAAAAGATCCACAACGCAGTGCCGACGCCTCGGATGGCCGACGCCGCCGTGCCCTGCCCGCCGAAGTCGGCCGTAGTGGGCTCGGCTACGACCGACCCGGACGAGTCCAGTACAAGCGATCTCGAGGCGCCCTACCAGGAGGACGTCCAGCAGCCTGATCAGTGAGTTCGTCGTCGCCGGCTCTGGTTCGCCGATTGAGCACCGGCGACGCGGTGGTCATCGGTTTGAGTTCGATGATCGGGGCTGGGGTCTTCGTGGCATTCGGGCCGGCTGCCCGTGCGGCGGGCACCGCGCTGCTGGCCGGTTTGGTCATCGCCGCGATGATCGCCTACTGCAACGCAACCGCGTCGGCGCAGCTGGCTGCGTGCTATCCAACCTCCGGCGGGACTTACCTCTACGGGCGGGAGCGACTGGGGGCCTGGTGGGGCTTCACCGCAGGGTGGGGTTTCCTGATCGGCAAGACTGCGTCCTGCGCGGCGATGGCGTTGACCTTCGCCAATTACGCGGTGACCGGGCCGTGGTGGGCGCAGCGGTTGGTCGCAGTAGCGGCAGTGCTGGGACTCACCACGCTGAACTATCGGGGCGTGGCCAAAACCGCCGTGGCCGCCCGGGTTCTCGTCGCCGCGACGCTGGCGGTACTGGTCGTGGTCGTCGTGGGCATCGCGGTGGCCGGTGGCCTTCGAGTCGGCTATCTCGGTGGGCTGGTGACCAGCAGCCGCGGTGGCCTCTATGGGGTGCTGCAGTCGGCCGGGCTGCTGTTCTTCGCGTTCGCCGGCTATGCGCGCATCGCGACACTGGGCGAGGAGGTGCGCAACCCGGCCCGCACCATTCCACGGGCGATACCGCTGGCGCTCACCGTCACGCTGGCCGTCTACGCAGTCGTCGCCGTGGCCACGCTCTCGGCGCTGGGGCCGAACCGTCTCGCCCAGACCGCGGACCCGCTGGTCGAAACGGCCCGCGCCGCGGGCACGCCCTGGCTGGTCCCGGTCGTCCAGGTGGGGGCCGTGGTCGCGGCGGTGGGGTCCCTGCTCGCGCTGATTCTCGGCGTCTCGCGGACCACGTTGGCCATGGCACGCGACCACCATCTCCCCCACGCGCTGGCGGCCGTGCACCCACGGTTCCGGGTGCCCCACCGCGCGGAGCTGCTGATCGGCGTTGTTGTGGCGATCTTGGCCGCCATCACCGACATTCGCGACGCCATCGGGTTTTCGTCGTTCGCCGTGCTGATCTATTACGCCGTCGCCAACGCCTCCGCATCAACCCTCGGATTCGATGAGGGTCGCCCGCACCGCGCCGTCCCGGTGATCGGGTTGCTCGGCTGCGTGG
>DATFDO010000186.1:0-14754 GCA_035252045.1 Pseudonocardiaceae bacterium | reverse complement strand
CGGCGGCCCACACCAGCTGACCGACCTCCTCCTCGTCGAACACCCGCCGGGCTTGCTCATAGATCGCGTCCGGCACGTGCCCTTCGGTGATCAATGTGATCGCTTCAGTCAGGGCAAGGCAGGCTCGTTCCCGCTCGGTGTAGAACGGGGCCTCACGCCAGGCGTTGAGCGCGTAGAGCCGCTGCTCGGTCTCACCCATCGCACGGGCGGCCTTGCTATGCAGGTCGAGGCAATAAGCGCAGCCGTTGATCTGGGACGCACGCATTTTGATCAATTCGAGCAGCCGGGGGTCAAGGCCGCAATTCTGCACCGCAGAGCTGAGCGCGGCCATCCGGCGATAGAGGTTGGGGTTTAGCTCAGAGTGGGAGAAACGTGGCTCCATGCTCTGACGTTAACGGCGGGCTGCGAGTGGGAATGCCTGGGTAACGCACAGGGCGGCAGGAAGCTGAGGTCGGGTATGGCGAGGCAAGTTATCGTGATCACGGGTGCCAGCGCGGGGATAGGTCGTGCGACTGCCCGGTTGTTCGGTGCCCGGGGAGCGCAGGTCGCGTTGTTGGCCCGGGGGCGCGCTGGATTGGACGGCGCCGCCAAGGACGTGGAGAACGCAGGGGGCACAGCGCTGGCCATACCGACCGACGTCGCTGACGGTGAGCAGGTCGAAGCCGCGGCCACCCAGGTCGAAAACGACCTCGGGCCGATCGCCGTGTGGATCAACGTGGCGTTCACCTCGGTGTTCGCTCCCTTCCACGAGATCGAACCTGAGGAGTTCCGCCGGGTTACCGAGGTGAGCTACCTCGGCTACGTCTACGGCACGATGGCGGCGCTGTCCCGGATGCGGACCCGCGACCGGGGCACGATCGTGCAGGTGGGTTCCGCGCTGGGCGAGCGCAGCATCCCATTGCAATCGGCATACTGCGGCGCAAAGCACGCGATCAACGGGTTCACCGAATCACTGCGCACCGAACTGCTGCACGACGGCAGCAACATCCACGTCACGGTGGTGCAGATGCCGGCGGTCAACACCCCGCAGTTCTCCTGGGTGCTGTCCCGGCTCCCCCATCACCCGCAGCCGGTGCCGCCGATCTACCAGCCCGAGGTGGCCGCGCGCAGTGTGGTGTTCGCGGCCGATCATCCCCAGCGCAAGCAGTACTGGGTCGGCGCGAGCACCGTGGGCACCCTGCTCGGCCAGAAGATCGCCCCCGCGCTGCTGGACCGTTATCTGGCCAGGACCGGTTACCAATCACAGCAGACCGGAGACAAGGCCGTCCCGGGCCGGCCGCACAACCTGTGGGAGCCGGTGGATGGCGCCGGCGGGCATGACCACGGGGCCCACGGGGAGTTCGACAATCGAGCTCATCGCCGAGCCCCCCAACTGTGGTTCTCCCAGCACGCGGGGCTGGTCTCGGCCGCGGCTGCGGTAACCGCCACCGCGACCGGTGCGGCGGTGGCCTGGTTGCGCCACCGGTAAACGCGTCTTCGGTCGTCGCCCAGCTACCGGTGACGGAGCTACCGGTGACGGAGCTACCGGTGACATGTGTCGGTCCAAGGCTGGGTGAGTCGCAGAGCCGATTCCAGCATCAGCGCGTGCACGAAGGCCTGCGGCAGGTTGCCGCGTAGCTGGCGTTGGGTGATGTCGTATTCCTCGGAGAACAAACCGGGCGGTCCGCAGGCCGCCCGGTTGCGTTCGAACCACACGCGGGCGGTGAGCGCCTCGCCCTGCTGATGATCGGCCAGAGCCATCAAGAATCCGCACAGCGTGAAGGCGCCCTCGGCCTGTCCGAGTGGTCGGCCGTCCTGGCGAAACCGGAAGACGTACCCCTCTCGCGCTAACTCTGCGCGCACCGCCGAGACGGTGGCCACGCTGCGCGGGTCGGTCGCGGGTAGGGTACCCCGGATCGCCGGCAGCAGCAGCGCGGCATCGATGCGCGGATCATCAGGCGCACGTTGCCAGCGTCCCGAAGGATGGCGGCAGTCAGCACCGGCATCAGCCACGATGGCGTCGGCCAGCCTGCTCCACTCGGCGGCATCGGCGGCCGACGCGCCCGCGGCCGCGATCGCCCGAAGTCCTGCTGCGCAGATCAGCCGGGAATGCGCCCAGTGACGATCGTTCAGTTCCCAGATACCGGCATCGGGGTCCTGCCAGCGGTGCTGGATGGCGGTTACAGCGGCGGTGACGGCCTGGTAATGATCGCTGCCGAGGTGGTCATGGCGGGCGGCGACGGCGAACAGCAGTAATGCCTCGCCGAGGGCGTCGAGCTGGAACTGAGCATTGACGTGGTTGCCGACGATGTCGTGCCCGCCGGGGTAGCCGGGCAGGTCCAGTGAGCCCTGGTCGGGCACCGGGCCCCCCGCGACAGTGTAGGCAGGCTTCAGGTTGGGCCCGTCTTCGAGGACGCGTTCGGCGACGAACTGCACTGCATCGTCGAGCAGCGGGTGTGGTCCATCAGCGGCCACCGCGTGGCCGGCGTAGCACTGGTCGCGGATCCAGACATATCGGTAGTCATAGTTGCGGCCCGCCGCGGCGCGTTCGGGCAGGCTCATGGTAGCCGCGGCGACCATGCCACCCCCCGAGCTGGTCAACCCGCGCAGCACTGCGTAGGAGTGGCGAGCATCGCGGGGAGCGATACTGTCGCCGAGCTTGGGCATCGCCTCCTGCCAGGCTGTCGCGGTGGCTTCCCACATCCGCCCAGCGTGCGGCGGCTGGGAGTCCAGCTGGGTGTCGGACAGCTCCAGGATCAGATCGTGGTGACGGCCTTCGGGCACGGTCAGGGTGACCTGAAGCGACCGCACCCGGTCCCCGTGCACGTCGGCACCCGCGCCACCGGCCCACCGCATGCGCAGGTCACCGACCCGGCCGTGCCAGCAGTCGCCGTCCCGATGCAGGTGGCTCACGTGCCGGCGGCCGAACTCGGCGGCCGGCTCCAGGATGATATGGACCTGCGCGGTGCCTTGCACCGCGATGATGCGCCGCAACAGCACCGCCCGGTGCACCTCGCCGGGGAAGGCCAAGGCCTCGCGGCATTCGATGATCCCGGTCTCGGTGACCCATCGGGAACGCCAGATCAAGCTGCCATCTTCGTAGTACCCACCCCAGACGAACCGTCCGGTCGGGGTGACCGCGTAGACACCGCTGCCGCCGATCAAAGAGGAGAACACCGCATCGGAATGCCAGTGCGGGATGCACATCCAGACCACGTCGCCGCGAGGACCCATCACAGCACCGCGCTCCCCATCAGCCAGCACGGAATACTCGCGCAACACATGCGGCGGGAACATTCCGACCGTATCGGCATCGGTGCTGACCATGGTGGTTGCTTGCCCTGCGGGCAGCGGGATAAACCTAACGCGCTCGAACGGGCGTGCGGTCGCGGGTGACGAGCAACGCGAGCAGATAGCCGCCGGCGGCGACGGTGAGGATCGTGAAGCTCGGAGGTAGAACCGGCAGCAGATAGCTGAACAGCAGACCAGCCCATACCGTGGCCACCGCCAGCCCGGCCGACAGCAACAGCGCGGGGTACGGCCTGGTGGTCAGGCGTTGTGCGGTCCCGGCGGGGGCAGCGAGCAGACCGAGCAGCAGCAGCGCCCCGACGGCCTGGCTCGCCTCGGCGGCGGCCGCGCCGACCAGAGCGAGAAAGCCGTAGCCGAGCAGCCGAACCGGAACGCCCCGGGCAGCCGCAACTGAGCCGTCGATGCTGGCGAACAGCAGTGGCCGAGCGATCGCAAGTATGGCTGCCACGATGACCGCGGCGATGAGCGCGGAAGTGACCGCCCGGGACAGACTCAATCCGAAAAGCGACCCGAACAGAACGTCAACGCTGGCGGTGCCGTTGGCGGCGCTGCGCCGGCTGGTGTAGAGACTCAGAAAGAACACCCCGAGGCCGAGGATCCAGGCGAATACGCTACCGATCACCACGTCATCAGCGCGGCCCCGATCGCCGAGCGCGCCGAGCGCGACACCGACTCCGATGGTCGCGGCGAAGAGCCCGATGCGCTGATCGATGCCCAGCGCCAGTGCTGCCAGTGCGCCGGTGAACGCCACATGGCTCAGCGCGTCGCCGGTGAAGACCTGGGCCCGCAGCACGACGAAGTAGCCGACCAGTCCCACGGCTGCGGCGATCGCGGTGCCGGCGAGCAGTGCATAGATCAGGAACGGTGGCCATGTCATGGCACGATTCCGGAAGCGATCAGATCCGCAGTGGCCTTACCCCGCCGCGGGCGGCGGATCAGCCGGCTGCCGAGGTAACCGGCGAAGGCCAGGCTGGTGACGAAGAAGCCCACCGGGAAGGGAGTGTAGTAAGCCAGGCCGAGCCCCAGCCACGTGACGATCAACCCGGTCAGGATGGCGAGCGCCAGAGCGCGCGTGGGAGCAGTGGTCAATGCTTGCGCGGTCGCCGCAGGCATGACGAGCAAGGCGAAGACCAGCAGCGTGCCGGTGATCTGGCTGACCTCAGCGGCCGCTGCACCGAGGAGCAGCAGGAACGCCACCGACAAGGCCCGGACTGGGACGTTGCGAGCGAGTGCCACCTCGGGATCGATCGACGCGAAGGCCAGCGGGCGGCCGATCACCACGAGAATTGACAGCGCCACTGCGGCAACGATTCCCAGCACGGTGACCTGCGCGGTGGTGATGCCCAGGAAACTGCCGAACAGCAGCGCGTTGATGTTGCTGAGAAATCCTTTGTACAGGGCGACGAAAAGGAAACCGCAGGCCAACGCGAACGCCTGCACGGTCGCAGTGACGGCCGACTCCTCCGAATAACCGCCACGCCCGGTGCGCGGCAACAGCGCGATCACGGCAGCGCCGGCGAGACAGAATGCAAAGTAGCCATAGCCGGCCGCTACGCCGATCAGCACAGCACCGGCGGCACCCGGAAAACCGATCAGTGACAGTGTGTGGCCGGCGAAGCTCTGCCGGCGCAAGACCATGAAGTGTCCGATCACGGCAGCCAGCACCGCGACGATCGTGCCCGCGCGGAAAGCGTTGACCATGAACGGGAACGACCACATCTGTTGCAAGTCGGTGATGGGGTTCCAGCTCGGACCGTCGGTGACGGTCATGGTCTGTGCCCGGTAGGCCGCTCGTGATGCGCGTCGCATCGTTGCGGATGGCCGACCACGACCAGCCGGCCGTCAGCCGCGGTGAGGACCTCGATCGGGGTGCCGAACAGGTCGGTCAATGCCGCGCTGCTGATCACTTGACGGGGTGGGCCGATCAAGGAACCGCCGGGGGCCAGGTACACCACGGTATCGAGGTGGGGCAGCACCGGGTTGGGGTCGTGCAAGACCATCAGCACGGCAACCCGGTGAGCTCGGCTGATCCGAGCGATGAGCGTGGCGACCGCTGCCTGGTTCGGCAGATCCAAGCTGTCCAGAGGCTCGTCCAGCAGCAGCAGATCAGGCGCCGGGGCCAGGGCCTGCGCAATCAACAGCCGTTGCTGCTCCCCGCCGGACAACTCGCCGACCGGTCGCTGCGCGTAGCTGCTCGCGCCGACCAGGTCGATGACCTCATCGACGCGCGCCGCGGTGGATCGCCGCGGCGCGCCGCCCGGGAGCCAACTCGGCAGGGGAAGGCCCCACCGGTGCCCGTCCAACCCCAGTCGCACGATGTCACGTCCCCGGACCCGCAGCGACGGGTCGAAGCTGCGGCGCTGAGGCAGATAACCGATCCTCTTGTTGGCGCGGCCAGGTGATCGGCCCAGTACCTGTACACGGCCCTCGGCCAGGGGCAGGGCCCCGAGAATGACCTGGAGCAACGTGGACTTGCCGACCCCGTTGGGGCCGAGTACCGCGACGAACTCGCCGGCCGCGATGCTCAGGTCGAGTCCGCTCCACAGCCGTCGGTTGCCCCGATCCACCGAGCCGTGGCGCAGGTCGATCACCGCCTGTTGATCCGTGGGCTTTTCGCCGACCTGGCGCAGTTGCGTGTCCAGGCCCGGATTCAGTGAGCGGGCATTCACGGCGTGACGGCCTTCGATAGTGCTTGCTGGATGCCTTCGAGCTGGGCGGCCTGCCAATCCTGGAAACTGGCCGTGGCCGGGACGAGGGTCTCGGTGACCATGGCCACCGGAATACCCCTGTTTTTCGCCGCGGTCACCAATGCCGTCACATCCGGAGGCGAATTCTGGCTGTTGAAAATAAAGATCTTGATCTGTCTCGTCTTGATCTGCTGATCTGCTGTGATCTTGTCAGCCGCAGTGGGTTCGATACCCTCACTGATCGCGTCGAGGAACGACTCCGGGGTAGCAAGGCGCAAGCCCAGGTCTTCGGTCAGGGGGGTCACGATCGATTCCGAAGCGCCGATCGATGTCCCGCGGTACTTGCTCTTGATGTCGGCGATGAGCCGGTTGTAGCGGGCCAATCCACGAGTCTCGTAGGTCTGTTTCTGCTGATCAAAATAGGCCCAGTGGGCTGGATCGAGCCGCTGGTAATCAGCGGCGATCTGATCGATCACGCGCTGCACGTCATCCGGTGAATACCAGCGATGTGGATTGCCGCCTTCCTTGACCCCGACCAGCTCCCCCACGTTCAACACGCGTCGAGCCGGTGCGGGGTTCGCAGCGATCAGCTTGGCAACCCATGGGTCATAGCCGGCGCCGTTTTCGACCACGTACTGAGCGCTCGCGAGCGCTCGCGCGTCGGCCGCCGTGGGCTCATAATCGTGCGGGTCGGCGTCCGGGCTGGCGATGATGCTCGTCACGCTGACGCGTTCGCCGCCCAGTTGCGCCGCGATGCTGCCCCAGAAATTCTCTGCCGCCACGATCGTGATGCGAGCCGAATCGTTACCGGCCGGCTTGCCGGTAGCGCAGCCGGCTACCACTACCGCGGTGACCGCTGACGCGCAAATGAGGGACAACAGCCGATGCGTCATCCCAGTCGCGCTCACTTCTCGTCTCCTGATCCCGACGCTGGGTAACCCACAAGGCCAGCAGCCGACACTGACGAGCGTAAGCGAAATCGATAATCATTTCAAATATTGTGCCTGAGTGGTCCCGTCGCTTCGGCGAGCACCAACGCGAACCGGTCGTCTGGATCGGTCCACCACAGCTGCTCGGCGAACCCCGCCGCCTGGAGCTCCGCGCCGAGCCCGGCCCGCCGGAATTTGGCGGAGACCTCGGTGCGCATCTGCTCGCCCTGGGCGTACTGCACTGTCATGCCCAGGGCAGGCACCTGCACGGTCATCGCGCGGCAGGCCTGCAGCCGCATCTCGATCCATTCATGGGTGGCATCCCACAACGCGATGTGATCGAAGGCGCTGACGTCGTAATCCGCGCCGAGCTCGCGGTTGAGCACCTGCAACACGTTGCGGTTGAATTCGGCGGTCACGCCGCTGGCGTCGTCGTACGCGGGCACCATCACCGCCGGGTCGGTGACCAGTCCGGCGCCCAGCAACAGCAGCTCACCCAAACCCAATGCGGCGCGCAGCGCGGTGAAAAACGCGGCCCGCTCGTCGGGCACCAGGTTGCCGATCGTGCCACCCAGGAAGGCCACCAGCCGGCGCCCGCCGTGCGCAGCCGACAACAACTCCAAGTGCTCGGTGAAGTCGCCGACCACACCGTGCACCGCTAACCGCGGGTAATCCCGTGCCACCGCGGCCATCGCGGCGCGCAATGCGGACTCCGAGACGTCCAGGGGCACGAAGCGCCGTAGCGATCCGGTGGCGGTGAGCGCGTCGAGTAGCAACCGGGTTTTCTCCGATGAGCCGGAACCGAGCTCGACGAGGGTATCCACGGCAGCCCGCGCAGCAATCTGCGTCACGGTGTGTCGCAGCAACTCACGCTCGGTGCGGGTGGGGTAATACTCGGGCAGCATGGTGATCTGCTCGAAGAGTTCGCTACCACGAGCATCGTATAACCATCGGGGTGGCAGCCACTTGGGTTCGGCGGACAGTCCCACCCGGGCATCGCGGCGCAGCGCCTCGGCGGCATCGGCGTCGGACAGGTAGATCTCGAGCACAGGTGCGGTCATGGCTCCTCGGCAGTCGTAGCAGGGATCGGCGCGATATCCACGGTGGTCGGTGTCGCGGTGAGCAGGTGGCAATCCGCAACGGGCTCCCAACCGGTGCAGTGGCTGGTGGGCTCGGAGCAGACCTCCACGGCGCCGTCACCGAGCCGCACTGCCAGCGCATGGTGCACCGCGGTCGCGGCGAGCGCGGTGCCATCGGTGACCAGGAGGTTCAGCTTTGAGCCTGGGGCAGCGGCCAGTGCTTGGGCGGTGACGGTGCCCAGCGCCTGGCCCAGCGACTCGCCGGCCAGCAGGCGGCGCCGCACCAGCGCCCACAGCAGTGCGGAATCGGTGGGTGCTTCCATGGTGAGCAGGTCGGTGACCGGCAACTGGCGAGCCAGCGTTGCCATGCTGTCCGGCCAGCCGGTGACCATCCCGTTGTGGCTGAACAACCAGCGGCCGGTGGTGAACGGCGCGCAGGCTGTCTCGGTCACAGCCATGCCGACGGTGGCTGAGCGCACCGCGGCGAGCACTGCGACGCTGCGCACCGCGCCGGCCAGCGCGGCGAATGAGGTGTCGGTCCAGATCGGGATGGCCCGCCGGTACCGGATCGGCGTGGCCGCGCCGTCGGCATACCAGCCGGCGCCGAACCCGTCGGCGTTGACCACCGCATCGCAGCGCATGTCGGCTGGTGCGTAGCTTTGCCGCAGCAGCGAATGCGGCGGCTCCAGCAGCAGCGTCGCGAGGTCACGGGGCGGCCCGAGATAAGCCAAGTGCCGGCACACGCCGTTCAACTCACCTGGTGCTCGGCGGTGGCGTCCCGGGCGCAGCGGAAACCGGTGAAGATCTGCCGGCGGATGGGGTGGTCCCAGTTACGGAAGGTGCCCCGGCAGGCCGCCGCATCGGTGGCGAACGAGCCACCCCGCAACATCCGGTAGTCCCCGCCGAAGAACACTTCTGAGTACTCCCGGTACGGGAACGGCGCGAAGCCCGGGTAACCGGAGAACCCGGAGGACGTCCACTCCCACACGTCGCCGATCAACTGGTGCACGCCCAGTGGAGACGCGCCTGCCGGGTAGCTGCCCGCCGGCGCCGGTTGCAGGTGCCGCTGACCGAGGTTGGCGTGCGCAGGGGTCGGGTCGTCATCGCCCCACGGAAAACGGCGGGACCGCCCGCTGGCGGGGTCGAATCGGGCGGCCTTCTCCCATTCGACCTCGGTGGGCAGCCGCTTGCCAGCCCACGCCGCATAGGCCTGCGCCTCGAAAAAGCTGACGTGCACGACGGGTTCGTCGGGCGCAACCAGCTCGGTGACGCCGAACCGGGTGCGCCACCACTGACCGCCGTCAAAGGACCAGAACAGCGGGGCCACCAGTCCCGCCTCGCGCCGGTGTGCCCAGCCCCGCTCGCTCCACCACCGCGGGTTGTCGTATCCACCGTCGGCGATGAACCGCTGGTAGTCCCAGTTGGTCACCGGCGTGGTGTCCAACCAGTACGCGCCGGTGCGGGCGCGGTGCGCGGGGCGCTCGTTGTCCAGCGCCCATGGTTCGGTCGAGGTGCCCATAGTGAACTCACCGGCGGGGACCAGTACCTCGGCGGGCAAGTTCGCGGATCGCTGCGGCTCGGGGGCGGGAGCGTGCAGTGCGGCCCGGCCGACCCGGAGCTGGTGAGTAGCCAGCATCGTCTCGTCGTGCTGCTGCTCGTGTTGCACGATCATTCCGAAGGCGAAGCCATGCTCGACGAGCCGGCGGCCATCCAGCGGGGCGCGATCCAGCACGTCGAGCACCTTGGTGCGCACCTCGCCCAGGTAATGCCGCGTCTGGGTCGGATCGAGCAGGGGCAGCGCGGGCCGGTTGGGCCTGGGGTGTTTGAACGCGTCGTAGAGATGGTCGATGTCGGCTCGGACGGGATCGCGCCCGCCCACGTCGCGGACCAGCCAGAGCTCTTCCTGGTTGCCGATGTGAGCGAAGTCCCAGACCAGCGGAGACATGATCGGGGAGTGCTGACGGATCAGCTCGGCGTCGTCCACCGCCCCGGTCAGGGCTTCGCTGCGGGCACGGGTGCGGCCCAGCTCGGCAGCCACGTGATCGCGCAGCGCGGCGCTGCTCAGTTCGATGATCGGCGTGCTCACCGCAATGGCCCTCCAGTACATCGTGTCCCGTTACGTCCCGCGCCGGCACCTGCGAGGACAAGATCGTCGGCTGGGCAGCGACCGCGCCGGACCCGATGCTCGGTGATGTCCTCCAGCAGCAACTGCACGCCGGGCGGGACATCCAACGCCGGCAGGGCGTCGCAGGCCAGTTCGAACACCTCGGTAGCGGCGACGGCGAGGGTGTTGTCGCGCAGGCCACGTTCGGCGGCCTGCAGCCACCGCCCGGCGGCCGGCGCGCAGGCATCCCGAGCGGCCGCGGTGACCTCGGGATCAGCGAGCAGCGCGGCCAGCACCGCCACCGGCACCAACCACTGCCCTGCCGGCTGGGTGTCCAGGTAACGGACCTCCAGGTAGCCATGCGGTCGCACCGGCGGGAACAGCGTGGTCAGGTGGTAATCCAGATCAGCGGTGCTCGGGCGGCCGGGCAGTGCCCCGGACAGCCAGTCGGCGAAGGTGACCCCACTGGGCACCTCCCAACTTCCCAACGGGCGGCGTTGGCATAGCAACGGCGTGTCCAGCGCGCGGCGGGCCCAGTCAGCGGCCGGATCCCAGTGCACCGCCGGATCCCAATGCACCGGACTGGGCCTGGTGCGGGCCGGATCCAGCGCGAACCACGCCTGCATCCGCGACGACACCCATCCGGTGCGCTGGCCACCCAGCCAGGGCGAGTTGGCGAACGCGGCCACCATCACCGGTCCGAGGTCATGCAGGGCCGCCCAGCGCAGTGCCACATCGGAAGGCGTGCCCGCGTCCAGGCATACCTGCACCGACGCAGTGGAGCACATCATGGCCCGGCCCATCGGACCGATCCGGTCGAAGGCGGTCTCCATCGCGGCGTAGCGGGGAATGTCGACCAACCGTCGAGACGGGCGATGCGGGTCGGAGCCGAAGTTGCTGAGGACCAGACCGGCGGGATCGAGCAGGTTGGTCAGTGCGGCGGTATCGCCTTCCACGGTGGCGATGAGCTCGGTCAGCGAGGCACACGGCGGGCTGGAGATCTCGAGCTGGCCACCGGGTTCAACCGTGACGGTGGAGCCGTATGGAAGAGGAGTCTGGGGACTGTCGGGAACGAGGGATTGCGGAACATGTGCGCCAAGCGCCTCGGCGAGGTGGTGCGCTTGCAACGGCCGGTGGGGATTTCCGGAGTGCTGCACCACCCACTCGAGCTCGGCGCCGAGCAGTCTGGGCGGCCCATGCTTGAAGCAGACCGAGGCGACGTACACTTCCGCCTCTTCCCGGCAGCGCAGAACCGTGGGTGGTGCGGCCGGCGCTGACGTCCAAGGCCGTGTTGCTTCTGCCGTCACGACCCACCTCCTGGGAATCGACGGGCCTTCGCCACGCTACCCAGTTACTCCGACACTCGCAGCGTTACGCCAATCCGTTCGTACAGCCTTCCCCTGCGGTTCCCCGTCACGCCGCATCGTCAGCAGAACCCGGGGCCCGACGGGGACAACCGCGGACGACACAGGGCGACCGATTAGTGTCCGGTCGCCCGCCGTCCCCGACTTGGTTTCCGACTCGCTCGATATGTCTCCATGTCGGAGTGCGGGCAGGGGGGCTAGGCGAGGGCGAACTGGGTATGGTGCAGCTGGGCATAACGGCCATCGGCGGCGAGCAGTTCTTCGTGGGTGCCTCGTTCGACGACCCGCCCATCCTCAATTACCAGGATCAGATCCGCGGCGCGGATGGTGGACAGCCGGTGCGCGATGACCAGCGCGGTGCGCCCGTGCAGCGCCTCGGCCAGCGCGGCCTGCACCGCCGCCTCGGACTCCGAGTCCAGATGCGCGGTGGCCTCATCGAGGATCACCACCCGAGGCCGGGCCAGCAGCAACCGGGCGATTGCCAGCCTCTGACGCTCACCACCGGAAAGGCGGTACCCGCGGTCGCCGACGACGGTCTCCAGCCCATCGGGCAGTGACCGCACCAGCGGCTCCAGCCGGGCCCGCCGCAGCGCGTCCCACAACTCGCCGTCCGGCGCGTCCGGTGCGGCGAAACGCAAGTTGCCCGCGATGCTGTCGTGGAACAGGTGCCCGTCCTGGGTCACCACGCCCACAGTGTCGCGCAACGCGGTGAAGGACAGGTCCCGGACGTCGATCCCGGCCAGGCGCACCGCGCCGGCATCGACGTCGTACAGGCGCGGGACCAGCGACGCGATGGTGGACTTGCCCGCCCCTGAGGAGCCCACCAGCGCCACCAGCTGCCCGGGTTCGGCACGGAAGTCGACGCCGTGCAACACCTCGGCACCACCCCGTGCATCGAGCGTCGCGACCTCCTCCAGTGAGGCCAGCGACACCTGGTCGGCCGAGGGATAGGCGAAATGGACCTCGTTGAACTCCACCGAGACCTCACCGGGAGGCACGGTCCGGGCATCCGGCCGTTCAGTGATCATCGGGCGGACGTCGAGGACCTCGAAGACCCGTTCGAAGGCCACCAGCGCGGTCATCACGTCGACCCGGGCGTTGGCCAGCGCAGTCAGCGGCGAATAGAGCCGGGTCAGCAGCAACGCGAGGCTCACCACGGTGCCGGGGGCGATGTCGCCGCGCAGCGCCAGCCAGCCGCCCAACCCGTACACCAGCGCTTGGGCCAGCGCGGAAACCAGGCTCAGCGCGGTGAGAAACATCCGCGCCGACATCGCGTTGCGCACGCCGATGTCGCGTACGCGGGCTGCCCGGTAGCCGAATTCGGCGGCCTCGGCCTCCGGCCGCCCGAACAGCTTGACCAGCGTGGCGCCCGGCGCGGAGAAGCGCTCAGTCATCTGGGTGGTCATCGCCGCGTTATGCGTGGACGCCTCGCGCCGCAGCTCGGCCATCCGCGCGCCCATCCCCCGGGCCGGCACGACGAAGATCGGAAGCAACACCAGCGCAAGCACGGTGACCTGCCACGACAGCGTCAGCATCACCGCCAGCGTGAGCACCAGCTGGATCACATTGGTGACCACTCCGGACAGCGTGGAGGTCAGCGCGGTCTGTGCGCCGATGACGTCGTTGTTGAGCCGGCTGACCAGCGCCCCGGTGCGGGTCCGGGTGAAAAACGCCACCGGCATGCGCTGCACGTGCTCGAACACGGCGCGCCGCAGATCGAGGATCAGCCCCTCGCCGATCCGGGATGACTGCCAGCGCGATGCCAGCCCGATCCCGGCGTCGACCACCGCCAACCCCGCGATCACCAACGCCAGCTCGACGACCAACCCGACCCTCGCATGCCCGACGATGCCGTCGACGACATGCCCGGCCAGCAGCGGCGTGGCCACCGTGAGAACCGCCGAAACGATGCTCAGCGCCAGGAAAATCAGCAGTGACGTCCGGTGCGGCTTGGCGAAACCGATGATCCGGCGCACCGTGCCCGGCGCGAGGGCGCGGGGTGTGTTGCCCTGACGAATCGTGCTGTTCAGCAGGCTCCACGCATTGTCCATCAGGCATCCTCCCAGCCGCGCACAATCACCGGCTTATTCCTATGATCGACCAGGTTCTGCCCGGTAGGTCAGCCGGTTCGTGCCGGGATGGCGGTCGGGCAGCATCAGAGTCGCGTCCCCGAACTCGTGCCACAGGTAGCGGCATTGCACCGCAGCGGCATAGGCGGCCTCGACCAATTCCGGCCCGGCGAGTGCTTCCAGCACCAGCAAGTGGCTGGCTTGTGGCGGGTGCAACCCGGTGATGAGCCCGGTCACGATCCGGACCGGATGCCCGGGACCGACGACCAGGTCGGTCCAGCCGCGCGCGGGCCCGATCAGCCCGCTGGGTTGCGTCGCGGTCTCCAGCGCGCGCACCACGGTGGTGCCCACCGCGACGACGCGATGCCCGGCGTCACAGGCACTCTGGACCAGCCGCGCGGTGGGCCCGGGCACCTCGAAGCGCTCCGGCGCGGGCGGCTCGTGCAGCTCAGGGCTGGAAACGCCGGCGTGCAGCACGACCGGAGCCACGGTGATCCCCGAGGCCATCAGCGCCACCAGCAGCGGCGCGGTGAACGGGCGCCCGGCGCTGGCCATCTCGGCACTACCCGGCTGCCGGGCGTACACCGTCTGGTAATCCGCCAACGGGTACTGATCGGCAAGGTAGCCGTAGCGAATCGGGCGGCCATGCTCAGACAGGTACTTCACGAGCGGGGTCGGCGGCGTCACCGCCGCCCGCCACAACCGGCTTGGACCCTCCTGGAGCGCAGCGTCGGGGTAGGGCGTGCTGAGCACGAGTGCAACGCCTCCGGGCAGGTACAGCCGCTGACCCCGGTGAGTCGTCAGGTCAGGTCCGCGGCCGTCGAGCCGGCGGATCTCCACCACCCACTCCCCGGGGCCCAGCGATGTGGCGATGTGCACCAGCGCCGCGCGATCATCGTGGCGACGTCCACATATCGCGGCCGGCAGGGTGGCGGAGGTGTTGACCACGACGAGGTCGCCAGGTTCGAGCAGGCTGGGCAGATCGGCGAAGCGCCGGTGCTCGATCCGATCGGGTCGAGCGACCAGCAGCCGGACACCGTCACGCGGCACTCCCCGATGTTCTGGTGGGCCGGCTGCCTCGCTGCCCAGCGGCAGCGTGAACTGGGTCGCGGGGCGGTCCGCGGCTATGGTCACCGGCCCGCCTCCACCATGAGTTCTGCTGCCCGGTATCGCCCGCTGGGCAGGTCTGCTTCGACGAGCGCCAGCAGCGCGGGTACCACGCGCTCCGGTGCCG
>DATFDO010000185.1:0-17689 GCA_035252045.1 Pseudonocardiaceae bacterium | reverse complement strand
TGCGCACCGCTGTGGTGACCCGGGAGGTGATGGTGTCGCGCATGGGGCAACCCGCGACGGTGAGCCACACCGCTACCCGCACCGAACCGTCGGGCGTCACGGTCACGTCTTTGACCATGCCCAGCTCCGTGATCGGCCGATTGATCTCGGGGTCGTGCACCCCGTCCAGCGCGGTTCGGACCGCGTCGACCTGGACGTGATGAGCGATGCCCAGCGCACCGCACTGCGCCGCCAGCTGCGCGGCAGCGCCGACGAACCCCGGATCCCGTTCGCCGAGCCGGCCTCACTGACCAGGGTGTACTGCGTCGCCTCCGGCAAGGGCGGGGTCGGCAAATCCTCAGTGACGGTGAACCTGGCGGCCGCGATGGCCGCTCGTGGGCTGTCGGTCGGCGTGGTTGACGCTGATATCTACGGCCACTCGGTGCCCGGCATGCTCGGCACCACCGCGCGCCCCACCCAGGTCGAAAAGATGATCATGCCGCCGATCGCGCACGGCGTGAAGGTGATCTCGATCGGCATGTTCACCAAGGACAACACGCCCGTGGTGTGGCGCGGACCGATGCTGCACCGGGCGCTGCAACAGTTCCTGGCCGACGTGTTCTGGGGTGACCTCGACGTGTTGCTGCTCGACCTGCCGCCGGGCACCGGCGACATCGCCATCTCGGTGGCGCAGCTGATCCCCAACGCCGAGCTGCTCGTCGTCACCACCCCGCAGCGAGCCGCCGCCGACGTAGCACAGCGCGCCGGGTCGAGCGCCCTGCAGACGCGCCAGCGGCTGATCGGCGTGGTGGAGAACATGTCGTGGCTCCAGATGCCCGACGGGTCGCGCAACCACCTGTTCGGCTCCGGCGGAGGCCAGGCGGTCGCCGAGGCGCTGACCCGCACGCTGGGCAGCGAGGTACCGCTACTGGGCCAGGTGCCGCTGGATCCGCGGCTGCGCGAGACCGGCGACGCCGGCACTCCACTGGTGCTAGCCGATCCCAGCTCGGCGGCCTCGGTGGTGCTGCGCGGAATCGCCGACCGGCTCGTGACCCGGTCCCGCGGGTTGGCCGGAAAACTGCTCTCGGTGAGCCCTGTCTAGCGGCAGTTCAGGTAGCGTCGGGGTCGAATGGGGCTCGCTCACCCGGCTGTAGTGGCCGATACGCCGGGGTGTCGCGGCCGGCCGGCGCGGCGTAGCCATTCGGCTTGATCACGCCGTTGAAGGCGTCACCGTCCAAGTCCTCGAACAAGTGACGGGTCAGCGCGCTGCGCGGCGTGAACCCCCGTGGGTTGAACCCGCGCAGCCCCCGCAGATCTTCCAGGGGCGCCCGCAGGTCGTCGAATTCCGGCCCCAGCTCATTGCGCAGCTGCTCGCGGGCTCCATTGGCGTAGTCGCGGACCTGGCGCACGGTGCGACCCAGCCAGGCAGCCGCCGACGGCAGGCGTTCCGGGCCCAGGATCAACAGCCCGGCGACGATGAGAATCAGGAACTCTCCCCAGCCGATGTTGAACATCTGCGCCCACCTCCTCACCCACCAGATCCAGCGTAGCGAACTCGCGCCGCCCAAAGCCCGCCGCCGAACGCGAGCAAATGAACATCCATCCTGTCGAACTCGGCGACCGCGGGGCGGCGATATACGACAACCCGAGCAACCCGGTACCGCTGGTCGCGATCAGTCCGATTTCAGGGTGACGGTCACCACCAGCGGTCGGCCGTCGCGCACCAGCGAGATCGGTACCCGTTCACCGATAGCCCGCTCGTGAATGGCGACAATGAGCGCGTCGGCGCTACCCACGGCCCGGTTGCCGACCTTGGTGATCACATCGTTTTCCAGGATGCCGGCCTCGGCAGCAGCGCTGCCTTGCTGCACGTTCTGCACGCGGGCTCCGTCGGAGCGACCATCGGTCACCGACGCGGCGTTGATGCCCAGCTCGGCGTGCTGGTAGTGGCCGGTGCGGATCAATTCCTGAGCGATTATGCGGGCCGTATCGATGGGAATTGCGAAGCCGAGTCCGATAGATCCTCCGCCGTCGCCCGAGCCCTGGGCGCGCAGGATAGCGGTGTTGATCCCCACCACCGCACCCGCCGCGTCCACCAGCGCCCCGCCGGAGTTACCGGGGTTGATAGCCGCGTCGGTCTGGATCGCGTCGATCACTGCATTGCCCTGGCCGCCCTCGCCTTCCAGCCGCACCGGCCGGTCCACTGCGCTGACGATGCCGCTGGTCACCGTGCCGGCCAGGCCCAGCGGGGAGCCGATGGCAATGACCGAGTCACCCTGTTTCAACACCGATGACCGGCCTAACTGCGCCACCGTCGGATTCGCGACGTCCACCTTGACGACGGCGAGGTCGGTCTTGGGATCCCGGCCTACGATCCGGGCCGGTAGCCGGGTGCCGTCACTGAAGACCGCCTCCAGAGTGGCCTGCGGGACGGTCGCTGCCGGAGCCACCACGTGGTTGTTCGTCAACACGTAGCCGTGGCTGTCGATCACCACCCCGGAGCCGAACCCGCCCTGATCCCCCACCCGGAACTCCAAGGACACCACGGCGGGCAGCACCCGACCGGCTACCGCCGCCACCGAACCCGCGGGCCGCTGGATCGCCGGCTGAGCCTGTGCCAGCGTGGCGCCCGGATCGTTGAGCAGCGTTCCCACCTCTGCGGTGAGCCGGCCCACGAGGCCGCCAACCCCGCCGACCAACAGCGCCACCACGGCGAGCGCGGCAAGCGCCAGGTTGCTCACCCGGCCACCGAAGAGCACTTCCGCCAGGCTCAGCCGAGCTCCTGGAGGTGGCGGAGCGCCGTCGTCGTCCTGGTCAGGCCCTACCGCAGGAGGGCCCAGTACAGCCGCTGCATGGGGGTCACGCCATGGGTCGGTCATGGCTCCCCGTGGCCAGATGTCCTCTTCGCCGGCCCGCCGATCCGCCGGCCGCACGCCGTTGCGTCCAGGTGGACGCTGCAACTGTTCCGGAGATTCCGGGGGCCTACCGAAGGCAGCTGCCAATTCCTGCGGCGGCGGTGGAGCCGTGGTCCATCGCTGCCCGTGGCCGTCGCGTTGATCGGCGAAGGCGCCCTGCACTCCGGGCGGCCGGCCAAAGGCCTGCGCCGCGGTCGGATCGACGGCAGGCGGAGAAAGACGGGCAGGAACGAACTGCGGCCTCGGATGCCCCTCAGGCTTGAAGGGAAGGTCGCAGTCGGGATCCGGGGACAGGGCCATGGTCTCCTGGGTTCAGGCGTGCGCTAGCGATCATCTAGTGTGCCCACAGCCCGGTGAAGTGTGCGTAGCGGGCTTATCGTCCGATCCAACGACCAAGCACTGAGGGACCGGTTCCCCATCGGGGACCCCCACCCAGCGGTGCAGCCGGCATCCGGTTCGGGTCGGCGACTTCCACGACGACGCCCTCCGACGTCACCGCCAGCCCGGCAGGGGGATCAGGCAGATCAGTGGTGTGCGGAATGTCACGCAACGCGGCGAGCAAATCAGCCGGAGCGCCGGGGCAATGTGCCGATCGAACCACGCTGCGAGCCTGCCGTTGCGCAGCGATCTCCGCGGTGCACGACGGGCACCGAGTGAGGTGCGCAGCAGCGCGGTCACGGGCACCCGGGGCTAGCTCTCCGTCGACGAAAGCCACCAGTGCGTCGACGGCTAGGTGCTGCCCTGCGTTGACGCCGGCCAGCAGATCTGAGAAGGTCCGGCCGCGCAGGTCCGTCATCTACCCTCCTGCCCTGGCATATCTCATAGCCCTGATTCACGTGCCGACGCGTCGCCTTTCCAGCGCCGCCTTGAGCGCCTGCCTGCCGCGGTGGATCCTGCTGCGCACGGTTCCTAGTTTCACCCCGAGCGTGGCACCGATCTCCTCGTAAGACAGACCCTCCACATCACAGAGTACGACAGCGGCCCGGAATTCCGGAGCGAGGTCGTCCAACGCCTGCTGCAAATCCGGATCGAGATGGGTCGCGGTGTACACCTGCTCCGGGCTCAACCCACCGCCGGCCAGCCGGTCGGTGTCCTCGGGCAGACCCTCCATCCGCACCCGGGCCCGCCGGCGCACCATGTCCAGAAACAGGTTGGTCGTGATCCGGTGTAGCCAACCCTCGAACGTGCCGGGCTTGTACGAGCCTAAGCTGCGGAACACCCGGATGAACGTCTCCTGGGTCAGGTCCTCGGCATCGTGCGGATTGCCGGACAGGCGGTAAGCCAGCCGGTAAACCCGGTCGGCGTGGTCCCGCACCACCTGATCCCACGTAGGCGCCACCCATGCTGCGGCAGCCTCACCGTCCTCATCATCCGGTCGGACAACTGAGACAGCCGGCACGGCTCCAGCGGGTTCGTGAAAGCGGGTCGGGGTGGCCATCGGTGGGGTCTCACACCTCCGAGTGACTTGCGGGAGCTGACATGAAGCGCAGAACAGATCGTTCAACGCCGGGGCGGCTGTCGATGTTTCATGATGCCGCGCGAGCGTGTGTCCCGGGTAAGGGACGGGTAAGAAGATCCTGAGAGTGGGCAAGCTCACCACAGCGGTGCACTGACCGGCGCGGCGGCGGCTGGAGCGGGGATGCCGTGGGGCAGGGCGGCGCTACGCTGCGCCACGTGAAGTCTACTGGCAGCCCTGTGCGCGAGTGCTGCGATTACATCGCGAGTTTCGTCACCGAAGACGAGGTACTCGCTGCGGCCCGCGAGCGGGGACAGGAGTTGGGCGCCACCCCGATCGGGCCGGGCGGTGGCGCCGCGCTGCGATTCCTGGCCGGTGCGCTCGGGGCCCGGGCCGTGGTCGAGGTCGGTACCGGCGCGGGAGCGAGCGGTCTGTGCCTGCTCCGTGGAATGGTTGCCGACGGAGTGTTGACGTCCATCGACGTCGAACCAGAGCATCAGCGCGCCGCCCGGCAGGCATTCTCCGAAGCCGGCTTCGCGCCGTCTCGCTACCGGTTGATCATGGGCCAGGCCCTTGATGTGCTGCCCCGCCTCACCGACGGCGGGTACGACTTGGTGTTCGTTCATGCGGCCAAGCCCGAGTATCCGCGCTACCTGGAAAGCGGTGTGCGCTTGTTGCGGCCGGGCGGGGTGATCGCGTTCGACAACGCCCTGTGCGACGGCAGGATGATCGATCCGGCGCATCGGGACCCGTCGTCAACCGCCCTGCGCGCGCTGGGCGCCATGGTGCGCGAGGACGAGACCCTCGTGCCCTTGATGCTGCCCGTTGACGGCGGTCTCCTGCTCGCCCTGCGCACCTGCTGACCCCCTTGAGCCCGATATGGAGACATATCGGGGTGTAAAGCGTTCGCTTGAGGTCAGCGTGGCTTGGTGGCCGAAAGGATGCTGTAGAACCAGGCACCGTGGCGCAGCGCCTGGTACTGGCGGATCGAGGCGATCACGTTGCCGTGCTGGACAGCGGAGCGGACGCCCTTGACATAGCCGTACAGCGCGATGGGATAGGTCCAGTACGCCATGCGATACAACCGGCGCAGCGACGGGCGGGTGTGCGCGGTCACGTCATCCAGCCGGGTATCGACGAATCCGGCCGCAGCCAGGTGCTCGGTATGTTCGCCGGGAGTGTCGATGTCCGGGACGGCCCAGCCGCTGAGCCACTCGTGCAGCAATCGCTCGCCGGTGGCATCCAGCGGGCGACCGGCACGGACGAAATCAGCCACGACCACCCGTCCACCAGGGCGCAGCAGCCGCGCGGCTTCCTGGTAGAAGGCGGCTTTCTGAGCTGCGTGGCACAGGCTCTCCACAGCCCACACGACGTCAAAGCTGGCATCCGGGAAAGACGTTGCAGTGAAGTCGGCCACCTCGAACTGGACGCGGTGGGCCAGCCCGCGCCGGGCGGCGTAGCTACCCGCCTTGTTCACCTGCCGGGCGGCCAGCGTGATACCCACCACATCCACGCCCCGCTCTTTGGCCAGCCACAGGCTGCTGCCGCCGACTCCACATCCAGCATCCAGCACTCGCTCGCCGGGCTTGATCTGGACCCGATCTGCGAGCACCCGGTTCATGTTCTTGAGCGCGTCGGTATGGGTGCGGGTGGTCTCATCGGTGTAGCCGAAGTGCACAGCCAGGTTGTCCGGGTTGAGCCACAACAGGCGGTAGTCGAGCCAGGTCTGGTCGTAGTAACCGACAATGGCGTCGGTGAGCGAGCCGGACGGCCGGGGGCCGGCCGTCTCATCGACGGCTGCCATACCTGATCTCCCCCATCATCATCGAGAGCCAGCGCGTGCGCGGTCAGCGTAAGCCTTCATTCGGTTGTTCCTGACGAGCGATCTGCCGGCGGCCGGGAGTCGCTGTTGCGCGCCTTCGATCACGGCGCAATCCGGCGCGCCATCAACACGGCCGCGAACGGCCACAGCGATTGGGCTGCGGTGAGGACCCGCTCGGCCAGACCAATGCGCGCACTACCGCTGAAGTACTCGATGCCGAACCAGCCAAGCAGACCCAGCAACCCGGCGGCGGCCAGCCACCAGACCCCAGGCGCCGGCCGGCCACCACGCCGCCACGCCAACGCAGGCCACAGCGACAGAACGGACAACGCGACGGATGCGGCCGCGACGTGCTCCGCCGAATCACCGGTGACCGGCTGCGGAAACCCGGCCAGCACGACGGTGGCTACCCCGCCGGTAGCCAGCAGCGCCCGTCCTGTCACGGCGGCCGGTGCCAGGCCGGCCGCCGTGGCCGTGTGGCAGATGCCGACCGCCGCCAGCGCTGTTGTCATGATCCAGGCATCGGTCGCGCCGCGGGATGCCAGGGCGCTGATCGTCTCGCGCACCGGGTCGAAACCGCCGGGCTGGCGGGCAGCGGCGAGCTGCCAACCACCGATGAGCAACACGGGAGCGCCCCCTGAAGACAGCACTGCCCACCAGGGCACTCGCTCACTCCGCATGGGCTCCCTTGCCCAGGACAACGACGCCACCGCCACTGACCGTATAGCGCTCACGATCCAGGTCACGGTCCACCCCGACCTGAGCGCCGTCGGGGATCAGCACGTTTTTGTCCAGGATCGCCCGGCGCACCACGGCTCCTTTACCCACCCGGACACCGGGCATCAAGACGCTGCCTTCGACATGAGCACCGGCCTCGACCACGACGTCACTCGACAGCACCGAGTTGGTCACGTGCGCGGCCGAGATGATCGAGCCGGCTCCCACGATCGATTCCTGCGCCGTGCCACCCTGGACGAACTTCGCCGGCGGCAGCGGCGGCATCGAGGTGCGGATCGGCCATGCCCGGTTGTACAAGTTGAACACCGGATGCACCGACACCAGGTCCATGTGCGCGTCGTAGTAGGTATCCAGGGTGCCGACGTCGCGCCAGTAACCACGGTCCCGATCGGTGGCACCGGGAACCACGTTGTCGGCGAAGTCGTACACCGCCGCTTCCCCGGCGTCGACCAGCATCGGGATCACGTCGCCGCCCATGTCGTGGTCGGAATCCTGATTGGTGGCATCCGCGCGCAGCGCTGAGACCAGCAGCTTGGTGGTGAAAACGTAGTTGCCCATTGACGCGAACGCCACGTCCGGATCGTCCGGGGTGCCTGGCGGCCTGGATGGTTTCTCCAGGAACTCGGTGATCTGCCCGGACGCGTCCGCGCCGATGCAGCCGAAGGCGCTGGCCTGCTCACGTGGTACCCGGATGCCGGCGACGGTCACCCCCGAGCCGGTGGCGATGTGCTGCTCCACCATCTGCGACGGGTCCATCCGGTACACGTGGTCGGCACCGAAGACGACGATGTATTCGGGCGCCTCGTCATACACCAGGTTCAGCGACTGGAAGATCGCGTCGGCACTGCCGGTGTACCACCGTGGGCCGAGTCGCTGCTGCGCGGGCACCGGGGTGATGTATTGGCCCAGCATGGACGACAGCCGCCACGTCGTGGTGATGTGCCGGTCCAAGGAGTGCGACTTGTATTGGGTGAGCACACAAATCCGGATATATCCGGCATTGACCAAATTGGAGAGCACAAAATCGACGAGCCGATAGTTACCGCCAAACGGAACCGCCGGCTTGGCTCGATCCGCGGTCAGTGGCCACAACCGCTTTCCCTCACCGCCGGCAAGCACGATGCCCAGCACATGCGGCTGTCCCTTCACGATTGGTCACCCTAGCGCCGGTTGCACCGGCAAGCCACGCCAGGCCCGCCGCTGGTCGACTGATGTTCAGACGAATGTTCACTGGTGAGGCGGGGTAAGGATACTGCCAGTGACCGCCGCCGGGGAGAACGCTAGCGTGACTCGTTGTGCGTATCGGAGTCCTGACCCGGGAGTATCCACCCGAGGTGTACGGCGGCGCCGGGGTGCACGTCGGCCAGCTGGTGCCCGAGCTGCGCAAGCGCTGTGACGTCGTGGTGCATTGCTTCGGTTCGCCCCGCCTGGATGCGTGTGCCCACGCCGTGACGCCGGAACTGGCTACCGCCAACCAGGCGCTGCAGACCCTGTCGGTGGATCTGACGATGGCCGATGCGCTGGCTGACGTGGATCTGGTGCACTCACACACCTGGTACGCCAACATGGGCGGTCACCTGGCCCACCTGCTGCATGGCGTTCCGCATGTGATCACCGCGCACTCATTGGAACCCCGCAGGCCGTGGAAGGCCGAACAGCTCGGCGGTGGCTACCGGGTGTCGTCGTGGGTCGAACGCACGGCTTACGAGCACGCCGACGCGATCATCGCGGTCTCCGACGGCATGCGCGCCGATGTGCTGGACTGCTACCCCACCGTGCACCCCGAGCGGGTACACGTGGTGCGCAACGGCATCGATGCCGACGTCTACCGCCCGGTCCCGGACACTGATTCGCTGCGCCGGTTCGGGGCTGATCCGGCCCGCCCCATCGTGGCGTTCGTCGGGCGGATTACCCGGCAGAAGGGCGTCGATCACCTGCTCGCGGCGGCCCATCACATCGATCACGGTGCGCAGTTGCTGCTGTGCGCGGGCGCACCCGACACCTCGGAGATCGAAGCCGAGGCCCGCGCCGCAGTGGCGGAGCTGTCCGCTGCCCGGCCCGGGGTTATCTGGGTGCCGGACATGCTGCCCATCGACGACATCCGCCAGGTGCTGTCGGCGGCCACCGTGTTCATCTGCCCGTCGGTGTACGAACCGCTGGGGATCGTCAATCTTGAAGCGATGGCCTGCGGCACTGCGGTGGTCGCCTCCGCCGTCGGAGGCATTCCCGAGGTCGTCGATGACGGCGTCACCGGCCTGCTGGTGCCCTATGACGAGCACGACCCAGCCGGTTTCCGATGTGGCTTGGCGCAGCGCGTCAACGAGCTACTGGCCGATCCAGACCGCGTCGCCGCGATGGGCCAAGCCGGTCGCAAACGTGCTATCAGCGAGTTCTCCTGGTCCGCAGTCGCCGACCGCACCCTGCATCTTTATCACCAACTCCTCCGCTAGCCCGGCCTCTCGTCCCCGACACGGAGAGGACCATGAGGCACCAGCACCTGGTACCCCTGGTGCGCCGCGCGCTGTCTAGCAGGGGTTGGTGGGGGTGCGCCAGTTGACGGTCGGGCGCATCGCTGACAGGTCAGCCCGGTCGATGTGGCGGGCGGCAACGGCGAACAGGGAGTCGATGAGCGTGTCGGACAGCAGGTGTGGCTGCAAACCCAGCTCGACCAGGCCGGTGTGCACCACGTTGTAGTAGTGCTCATGAAGCTCCACCCGGGGATTGTCCAGATACTCGATCTCCACATTGCCCGGGAAAGTGGCCGCTACGGTTTTGGCGATGTCGGCCACCGACATCGTCTCGGTGATCTGGTTGAACACCCGGAACTCACCGGCGGCTGCCGGGTTCTCGCAGGCCAACCGGATACACTCGATGGTGTCTCGGATGTCGATGATGCCCCGGGTCTGCCCCCCGGCCCCGTAGACGGTGAGCGGATGACCGAGCACCGCCTGGATGACGAAGCGGTTGAGTACCGTGCCGAAGACCGCGTCGTAGTCGAAGCGGGTGGCCAGCCGCGGGTCCTGGGCAGTCTGCTCGGTCTGCTGGCCGTAGACGACGCCCTGGTTGAGGTCGGTGGCCCGCAGCCCCCATGTCCGGCAGCCGAACTCGATGTTGTGGCTGTCGTGCACCTTCGTGAGGTGGTAGAACGAGCCCGGTTTCTTGGGAAACAGCACCCGGTCGGTGCGGCCGTTGTGCTCGACGGTGAGCCAGCCCTCCTCGATATCGATGTTGGGCGTGCCGTACTCGCCCATCGTGCCGAGTTTGACCAGATGAATGTCGCGGTCCACCTCGGCGATCGCGAACATCACGTTCAGGGTGCCGACGACATTGTTGTGCTGGGTATACACCGCGCGCTTGCGATCGATCATCGAGTACGGCGCGGAACGCTGCTCGGCGTAATGCACGATCGCATCAGGCCGGAAGCGGCGCACGACGTCGAGGAAGAACTCAGCGTCCAACAGGTCGCCGACGAACAGTTCGAGGCAGCGACCGGATACCTCATGCCAGGCCCGCACCCGATGATGCAGCGACTCGATGGGCACCAGGCTGCACAGCCCCAATTCCTCGTCGTAGCCGCGCCGGGCGAAGTTGTCCAGCACGGCGACGTCGTGCCCCCGATCTGACAGGTGCACAGCGGTAGGCCAGCCCAGATAGCCGTCGCCGCCGAGAACGAGGATCCGCACCGTGTGTCCTTCCGCCAGCCTCACGTGGATGCGCTTGCCTACCAGATGAGTCCACCAAACACCAACAACGCCCGCCGGGACGTCTGCGAAGATGACGTCGTGCTGCGACAGCTCAGCCAGTCCCGTCTGGCCCGGTTGTTCACCCGGTTCGCCGCGGGCACGGTGGTCTCCACCGCATGTAGCCAGCTGACGTTGGTGCTGCTGTTCGGGGTGCTGGATGCCTCGGCCGCGGTGTCCGGGGCGGTGGCCTTCGTGGCCGGAGCGATACCGAACTTCCTCATCCACCGGTTCTGGACCTGGCGGCGCTCCGGTCCGGTGCGGATGCGCCGCGAGCTGGTGCCCTACCTGGTGGTGATCACCTTCAGTGGTCTGGTTGCGGTCGGCATCACCACCGGCATCGACCGGCTGCTCGGCGGCGCGATCGCCAACCACGCGTTGCGGACCGCCGTCATCGCGTTCGTCTACGGCGCCAGTTACCTGCCGGTCTTCGTGCTCAAGTTCGCCTTGCTGGATCGGTTGGTGTTCGGCGCCCCAGACGTGACCCCAGACATCGCAGCGGCGCGGCGTCGCCGGGTGCGGGATTCCCGTGACCAGGTGCCCACGAGCACCCGGGCGTAGCGAAGCCCGTAGATGAAGTTGTTGCCCTTCTTGGTCTTACCGGCGGTGCGCGCCAGCATCGTCATGGGCTGCTCCCGCACCCGGTAGCCGTGCGAGATCGCGCCGAGTAGCAGCTCGGAGGCCTGATACTGGGCCTGCGTGAGGGTGACGGTCTCGGTGACCTCCGCTTTCATGGCGCGGAAACCGAAGGACGTGTCGGTCAGCCGCTGCCTGGTCAGCGTGCTGGCCAGCCGCGCGAAGACGTGCACTCCGAGGTGCCGGACCGGATCGGACGTCTCCCGCCGACCCAGGGCCCGCGAGCCGGTGACGAAATCGGCCTCGTCATCGATCAACGGCTGCAGCAGCAGCGGCAGCTCCGCCAGGTCGTACTGGCCGTCGGCGTCGGTGGTGACCAGGTACCGGGCGCCGCCGAGGCGGGCCAGCCCGTAGCCCAGCCGCAGCGCCGCGCCCTGGCCTCGGTTGGCCGGCATCTCGCAGACCCGGGCGCCACCGCGACGGGCCACCTCCGCGGTGGCGTCGGTGCCGCCGTCGACGACCACCAGGGTGTCCACCGGCATACCGCAGCTGATCGGAGGCACCGCGGCGAGTACCGCGCCGATACCGTTCTCCTCGTTGTATGCGGCGATGATCACCACTACCGGCGCGAAAGACACCTCGCCGTGCGCGGCGATGAAGGCGTTCACGGTGGCCGTATCGACGGCATCGGGATACGGCTGCATCGGCGGGTTCACCTTGCGCCGCGGGCCCGGCCGGCGCAGCGGCCCGGTGAAGGCGGTGATTCCCAGCGCGCCCGCCATCGGCAGCAGGACCAATCCCGGCAGCTGGTAACGCCAGGAGAACTCGAAAGCCGCCGCGGTGAGCAGCACGGTGACGCCGAAACCGGAGACCAGCAGGCTGGCAGCGCGGATCCCCGAGCGGCGGGCGTTGCCGACCCCGAAACCGCCGAGCAGCCCTATCACCAGCCCCGCGGCGAGCAGCGGGCCGGGGGTGTACCCGACGCTGAGCTGGTAGCCCCGCAGCAATGCGGCCAGCGTTGGGTTCACCGCGATCGGGACGCCACCGAACTCGAACGCTCGGGCATCAACCCGGTCTTGGATTCCCCAGTACGGGTACGAGGTCTGGAAGTACCAGCGCTCGATCGGGACGTCGTTGACATCGTCGACGCGGACTGGGCGAAATCCCTTCAGGAAGTCCTCGCTGATCGCGACCGCGAGGTCGAAGGGCTGGTTGGCGAATACCTCGCGGGCGAAGGAGGCCTGCACCGCGTCCATCGACTGATCCGGTGGCAACACGACGGTCAGCGCCGGCGAGGCCACGTCATGGACGTAGTAGTCGACTCCGAAGCGCTGGTCACGCGGCTCGGTCGGGCACACGGCGCGCTCGGAGGTACCCGCCGGAATGCGGTCGCAGTCGGCGATGGCGGCGGCGCGGCCGTAGAGCACGCCGTCACTGGCACCGCTGATCCCCCACTCACCGATGGTGATCCGGTAGTAGCCGGCGTAACCGACCAGCAGGACCGCGAAGCCTCCCGTCATGGCGGCGGCGCGCAGCCCGATCCGCCGCCAACCGTGGCGACTGACCCACAGGGACCCGGCCACGACCAGGTAGGCGAGCGCGGGAACCAGCAGCGCGATGCCCACCAGCCGCACGATGACCGCGAAGCCGATCAGGGCCCCGGCGCCTGCGGCGTGCCAGGGGCTGGGCAATCCACGCCAGGTCAACACCCAGATGATCACCACCAGTGCCGCCTGGAACCAGACGTCGGGCATGATGTTGTGCTCGATCTGCACCTGATAGGCGTCGAGCAGCACCGGCGCGGTCGCCAGTGCAGCCAACCAGCGCCGGGCACCGTGGCGTAGCAGCAGCCGGTACATCAGTACTGCGATGGCCAGCCCGAGCAGGTGCTGCACCACGGCAACCGCGCGCAGCCCACCCAGGGGCAGCAGAACGTTCAAGATGAGGTCGTAGCCGATCGGGCGCAGGCCGTCGGGGCGCAGTTCGTGGATGTTGTCCAGGTAGCTGAAGGAGTCGATGTACAGGATCGCGGGCTGGTAGGCCAGCACGGTGAGGACCCGCCAGCCGGTACCGAGGCCCAATAACACCGCCAGCACCCAGTGCAACTGCAACCACCGCGGCATCCGCAAGGCCGCGATGAGCGTGCCGGGATCCGGGGCGCCTGCCTCCGGCCGCGCCAGCACTCCGGTCACCGGTTCGCACCAACCGAACCAGCGGACTCGCTGAAGTCCCGCCACACAGTGGTCAGCCCGTCGGCCAACGCCACCGACGGCCGGTAGCCCAGCTGCTCGCGAGCCCGGCTGATGTCGACGATCACCGCCGGCATTTCACCTGGTTTGGGGGCAACGTGCTCGGCGGGCAGCGGGCAGCCGGTGACTTTGCGGACCGTGTCGAGCAGTTCGAGCACGGTCACCGAGGCACCCGAACCGATGATCGCGGTACCGGTGAAGCGCCGATCCCAGGCGGCGAGCACGCCCGCTACGGCGTCTTGGACATGCACGAGATCGCGCCGCTGCAGCCCGTCACCATAAATCTGCACCCCGCTGCCGGACACTGCCGCGCGCATCATCCGCGGCACAAAACTGTCCTTGTGCTGCATCCCCGGGCCGTAGATGTTGGTGAAGCGCAGCGCACTGGTGGCCATGCCGTAGGCGCCCGTGTAGCCGCACAGCAGCATCTCGGCGGCTGCCTTGGTGGCACCGTACGGCGTCAATGGCCGCAGCGGAGTGGCTTCGTTCATGGTGGCGTAGCCGACGTCTCCGACGACCGCGTTCGTCGACGCCAGGATGAACCGCTCGACGCCGCCCTGCCGGCACCCCTCCAGGAGGTCTTGGGTGACCACCACATTCGTCCGATAGGTGGCCACCGGATCGTGCACCGACTGCAGCACTGATGTCAGCGCGGCCAGGTGCACGACACCGGCCACGTCCTCGCCGTCCAACGCGTCGGTGATGACCGTGGGATCGGTCAGCTCACCCAGCACGCTGCGCACTCCCGGATCTGGATGCGGAATGCGGTCCACCACGGTAATCGGGTGGCCCCGGCCGGAGAAGGCGGACACGGCCGCACGACCGACGAAGCCGGCACCCCCGGTGATCACGACCCGGCCGGCGCCGGCTGGTGAAGTGCCCATCGGCGCGGAGCCTAGCTGGTGAACGAGCAGGCCAATTCGATCAGGGTCCGGGTAGCGAATCCGGTACCGCCCGGATTGACCTCGTCATAGCTGTGCTCAGCGCGGGCCGGACCGGCGATGTCCAAATGCGCCCAGGGCAGCCCGGCGGTGAACTCGCGCAGGAACAACGCCGCGGTGATGCCCCCTGGCCCGGGCGGGCACTGCCGCACATCAGCGAGGTCGGAGCGGACCTCGTCGGCGTGCGCGTCGCTCAGCGGCATCCGCCACCAGGCCTCTCCGGCGGCCTCACCAGCCGTTCGGATCCGTTCGGCTAGCTGCGCGTCGGTGGCGAACAACCCGCCGGTGCGTAGACCCAGCGACACCTTCATCGCCCCGGTCAGCGTCGCGACGTCCACCAGGGTGGTGGGCGCGAGCGTGGCCACCGCGTAGGCCAGCGCATCGGCGAGCACCATCCGACCCTCGGCATCGGTGTTGGTCACCTCGGTAGTAGTGCCGCCCACGTGACACACCACGTCACCCGGACGGTAGGCCGACCCGGATACGTGGTTCTCCGCGCTGGGCACGAGTCCGGTCACCCGCAGCGGCAACTTCATCCGACCGACGGTCAGTAGCGTGGCGATCACCGCCGCGCCGCCGGACATGTCGGTGCGCATCAGGTGCATGCCCTCGGCCGGCTTGATCGAGATCCCGCCGGTGTCGAACGTGATGCCCTTGCCGACCAACACCAGGTGCGGGTCGGCCGCGCAGCCGGCCGGCTGCCAGGTCAGTTCGAGCAGCCGTGGTGGGCGCGCCGAGCCACCACCGACCGCCAGCATCCCCCCGAAGCCCTGCTCTGCCAGCCAGCGCTCGTCGCGCACGGTCGCCTCCAGACCGGGCACGGTGGTGGCTAAGCGGGCGGCGGTGCCGGTGAGCCAGGTGGGGTCCTTCTGCCCGCTCGGAGTGTTGGCAAGGTCACGGGCCAGCCCGGTGGCTTGGCCAAGCAGTTGCGCCCGAGAAACCGCCTCGGCAAGTGGTTCCGAGTGCTCACCGGGCGGCGCGAGGAGTGTGACGATGTCGATCCGCGGGGGTATCGGCTCGCTGATGACGCGGTAGCAGTGTGAGCCCACTACGCAGCCAAGGGTCAGTGACGCCGCCTGATGGGCCGTCGTGCCGGGCGGCAAGTGGATCTGCAGGTTGCGTGTGACCTGGCCGTTGGTTCCCTCGAGCCGCGCCGCGCCGGCCCGGACCAACGCGGCACCAGCCGCCCGCCAGTGCGCCGCAGCACCGTCGCCGGTGCCTACCAACCAGCCGTGGTCAGGGCGGGCAGTGGCGATGGGGACCACGGGCACCAGGTGCACGGAACCCGCCGAGCCGGTCACCCGATACTGGTCCAGCCACTTGTCATCCACACCGAGCCGGTCGGCACCCGGCCCCAAGGTCGCCGACGGGTACTGCCCGACCAGCACGACATCGGGCACTAGGCGATCATGCCCCTGCTGCACCCGGACCTCAACGAGTGGGGTCGGTACATCCGGTATCACGGGCGGGTTCCGGGTCAACTCGTGACGAGGCCCCGGTGCGCCCTCAGGCGCCGACCGGGGCCGCGGGGACGAGGGATGCCTGACACCGGGCCATCACTCCACAACGGCCTGCAGGGCCTCGCCGAGTTCGCCGGCCTCGTCCGCCGACATCTCGACGACGAGCCGCCCACCGCCTTCCAGCGGGACGCGCATCACGATGCCCCGTCCCTCCTTCGTCACCTCGAGGGGACCGTCGCCGGTCCGGGGCTTCATGGCCGCCATAGCGTGCTCCCTCCGTGCATTCATCACCGCGGGTGGCCACGCGACACCGGTGACCCCCTGCATTCTCCCCTATCGGCTCTGGCCCCCGACACGCAACCATGATCCCGCACTCGCCGCGCTTGCACCGTCCACCTAGGACCGCTGTTGCGATCGCTCACCAAGCGCCGCGGCGAAAGCAGCCGACTAGATGGTCATCGACCATTCCGGTGGCCTGCATAAGGGCATGGCAGGTGACCGGACCGACAAAGGTGAAGCCCCGGCGCCGCAACATGGCGGCCATCGCCTCGGATTGGGGCGTCCGGGTCGCCAGCTCTGCCATGGTGTGCGGCAGGCGGCGCTTGGCCGGATCAGGCGCGTAGGACCACAGCAGGCTGTCCAGACCCTCCCCGAGCGCGATGACTGCCCGGGCGTTACGCACTGTTGCTTTGATCTTGGCGTGGTTCCGGACGATGCCCGGGTCGGCGAGCAGGCGCACTATGTCGTCTTCGGTGAACGCGGCGATGGTGGCCGGGCGAAAACCCGCGAACGCGCGCCGGAACGCGTCGCGCTTACGCAGAATCGTCAACCAGGACAGGCCCGATTGGAACGCTTCCAGGCTGAGCCGTTCGAACAGGGCCGCTTCGCCGTGGACCGGGACTCCCCATTCGTCGTCATGGTAGGCGCAATAGTCCACCGCCGTCAGGGCCCAGGGGCAGCGCAGGCGGCCGTCGGGTCCGGTCGCTGGGCCGATGCCCGAACTCATCTGCGGTAGGTGCGGCAGAACGCCGCGAAGCGGTCGAGGGACAACCGCAGGCCCCAGCTGAACAACGGACGGATCAGCGGCCAGCCCCATTGGCCCAGCGTTCCCAGCGGCAGCTCCAGCTGCTCGGTCCACTCGAAGGTGGCGGCGTCGCGGCCGCGTGGCCGTACCGCGAAGATCCCGATGCCGCGCACGACCCGCCCGAGGTGCCGCATTTCGCATCGCGACGGTGCATCCCAGACGGTGATCTGCATGCGGTCGGCGACCCCGATTCCGGCTATCCCGGTGACGGCTTGCACTTCGGAACCGATCGAGTGCCCGTCACCGCGGCACACTCGCACAGTGGTGCCGAGCATCCATTCGTGCTGGCGTTCCCAATCGGTGGCGGCGGCGAAGACCGTCTCCGGCAGTGCGTCGACATCGACCCGCTCGGTGAGATTCACTGCTTCCATCGCTGCACCTCCAGTTCGGCCACCCGGGCGCGCAGCGCGTCGAGCTCCTCGGCAGCCCGCTGCAGCGTCCAGTCCACCTCGGACATCCGGTACCCGCGCAGCACCTGGGAGAACCGGATGGCCCGCACGTCATCGCCGGTGATCGGACCGTCCGGCAGCCAGGTCGGGGTCGCATCGGGCGGCAGCGCGGCGAGCTCTTCGCCGCGGCCGAAGACCAGCGCGGCGATGAGGAACACCACCGCACCCACCACCACCGCAACGATGAGGTAGATCAGCACGGTACCCACCCGCCCGATCGTGGCAGTTGGGGGCTCTTCAAGGACGGCCAACCCCCTGCAGGCTGCCGTATCGCTGGGTT
>DATFDO010000184.1:0-7983 GCA_035252045.1 Pseudonocardiaceae bacterium | reverse complement strand
GCCGTAACGGAATGAACAGCAGAAACGGGACGAGACTCCACACTCGCGCCCGCGGGTACAGGATGAGGTAGGCGCCCAGCACGCCGGCGATGGCGCCAGAGGCGCCGATCAGCGCCTCGGTCGAATCCGGGTTGGCCAGCGCGAAGCCGTAGGTGGCCAGCATCCCGATCCCCAGGTAGAACAGCAGGTACCGCAGCCGGCCGAACCGGTCCTCGACGTTGTTGCCGAAGATCCACAAGAACAGCATGTTGCCGAGGATGTGCAGCCAGCCGCCATGCAAGAACAGCGACGCCAATGCCGAGAGCACCGGCGACTTGTGATAACCGGGCTCGGTGAGGACGCAGCCGGGACCTCGGGGGCCGACCCCGACGTCACCATCGGCAACCACCGGTTGCGGCTGGTTGTGCACCAGCTCGACCGGAATCGCCGCGTAACGGTCGAAAAACGCCCGCTGCTCGCAGGTCTGCGCCAGGCTGTCCGCACCGGTCACGGTGATCGCCGACGCGGGGGTGAGCAGGAAGAAGACGAAATTCACCGCGATCAGCGTGTAGGTGACCCACGGGGTGCGCTGCACCGGGTTGACGTCCCGGACCGGGATGACCACCCTACTAGCTTGCCCGCTCAGTGCCGTTAGCGAGGGGAATTGCGCCCCAGAAGTTTCTGGTTCCGATCCGAGGCGGCTTGCGCGTCGGCGATCACGCGCGCCTGGTCGCCGATGACCCGGCCATCGCGTTTGAGCGCGCGGCCGGCCACGAACACCCATTCGACGTTGGCCGGCGCTGCGTTGAAGACCAGCTGGCTGACCCAGTCCAGCTGCGGGGCGAAGTCCAGCGCGGCGTCATGCGCGACCAGCTCGTCCAGTTCGGCGTCGGTCATCTGGATGGTGTGGTCGGTGACCAGGCCGGGCCGCAACGCACCAGCGCGGCGCAGCGCATCCAACTGTCCGGTGGCCGGGTCGGCCGGTGATTCGTGCAAGTGGACGTTGAGCGGCACGTCGAGCTCCGCGGCCACCGTGGCCTCGTAGTTCGCCGCGGTCGGATGCACCGCGATCTCCAGATGTGCCAGCGGACCCGGGTCGATCGACTCCCGCTTGACCCGGCGGATCTCGGCCAGCGTGGCGGGCTTGCGGTTGGCGGCGTAGGCGAACACGAACCGCAGCCGCGACTCCTGTAAGGCGCGCAGGTTCCCGCGGGCGAAGTCGATTGTTGAACGCATGTGACCAGTGGGTCACCGTCGTCACGCCGCTGGAGGGCACATCGAGGGTGCCCAGCCGCGCACCAACGTAGCCGTCCGCGTCAGTTCCTGGTTCGTGGCGCAGCCCCGGATGAGCGTCTGGCACAGGTGGTTGTGCACGTCGACGAATCCCGGCATGACGATCTTGCCGTGACCGTCGAGCACCGTCGCGCCACCGGCTGACAGGTGCTTGCCGACCGCGCCGATCCGATCATGGTCGATCAGCACATCCGCATCCTGGAGCCGACCGAGCGGACCTTCGCCGAGTTTCGGGTCCATGGTCAGCACCAGCGAGGCGTTGCGGATCACGATCCGGCCCGTGCCGTCGAGAACCGCCGTGGCGGGCTGTCCCGGACCTGTAGTTCCACAACCGGACAGGACCAGGACCACCATCATGACGAGCAGGAAAAGCAGCCGGCGCGATTATGACCCCATGGACGCCTTCCCCAGTACTACCCGGTCCCCCAGTATTACTCGGAAGTGTCGATCATTCCATGTGACCGCGAGTTACTATTAGCCGCTCAGGCAGGGAGGCGCGGTGGGCTACAGCCTCGGGGTAGACCTCGGCACGACGTTCGTCGCGGCCGCGATCACCGCTGCCCGCCAGGCCAAAATGGTTACTCTTGGTGATCGTTTGGTCGCCATACCGGCTGTGCTCTACCTGCGGGAGGACGGTGTCCTGCTCACCGGGGAGGCCGCCGCGTCCCGCGCGGTGAGTAGCCCGGACCGGGTCAGCAGAGATGTCAAACGCCGGTTGGGCAACCCGACGCCAGTGATCATGGGTGGCCGCCCGTACGACGTGATCGAACTGTTGGGCGTCCTGTTGCGCGATGTCATCGAGAAGGTGGTCAAGACCGAGGGCGAGCCGCCCGAGCGAGTGATGCTGGCGCACCCGGCCAACTGGGGCCCGTTCCGGCGGGCGCTGTTCGAAGAGGTCCCGCAGTACGCGGGCCTGAGCATCCCGCCTCTGGTGACCGAACCCGAAGCCGCCGCAGCCCACTACGCCGCCGCTCGAAAGCTGGCCGATGGGCAGACGGTGGCGGTGTATGACCTCGGCGGGGGCACCTTCGACGCCACCGTGTTGCGCAAACAACCCGGCGGGGTGGAGATTCTCGGCACCCCCGAAGGCATCGAACGCCTCGGCGGGGTCGACTTCGACGAGGCGATCTTGTCCCACCTCGACCACGCCGCCGACGGTGCGCTGAGCGAACTGAACCTGGGCGACCCGCAGACGGCGGTGGCGCTGGCCCGGCTGCGTCAAGACTGCGTGCTGGCCAAGGAGGCGCTGTCGGTCGACACCGAGACGGTGGTCCCGGTCTTTTTGCCCGGGCGGCACTTCGACGTGCGCATCACTCGGGCGGATTTCGAGGACCTGATCCGCGCACCGATTGAGTCCACCATCGGTGCGCTGTCGCGGACCCTGGCCTCGGCGCAGGTCGTGCCCCGCGAGCTCAGCGCGGTGCTGCTGGTCGGCGGGTCCTCCCGGATCCCCCTGGTTGCCCGGATGGTCTCCGCCGAGCTGGGACGGCCCACCGTGGTCGACACCCACCCCAAGTACGCGGTGGCCCTCGGCGCCGCCACGCTGGCCGATGAGGCCGCCGCTACTGCGGTGCCTCCCGCAGACCCCGTAATCGGCACCCAGCCGGCTGACACCCAGGCGGCCAGTACGGCCAATGGTCTGGCCGGGCTGATCCCGGCGCAGCGCAGCACGCGGCGCGAATCGACGAGCACCTCGACGGGTGGCCCGTTCGACGCCCCCGGTACGACACCCGTCATGAGCCCCGCGCTGGCGGTGAAACCCAGCACTGGGCCGCCGGGTGGCATCCCCCTGCCGAACAATGGTCATGCCGGATCTCAGGCGCCGCCTGGTGAACCGCCCACGCGCGTTCCGCCGGACAGCGCTGGGCATCCAGACATCGCAGCCTCGGTCTCATCGGGTTTCCCGGCAGCCCGTGCCCTGACCGGTCTTGGCCGGCGGGGATGGCTGCTCGTGGCGGGGGTGCTGACGGCAGTGCTGGTGATTGTGCTGGCCGTCGGCTTGAGCTACGACTGGGCGTCACCGCCATCCAGCTCGTCAGCGCCAGTCGCGCCCAGCCCACCGACCATCGGACCAGAGGTCGCGATCCCGGCTTTGGGTACCCCGATCCAGGTCGGCAAGACTCCCGGTTTCGTCGCCGTCTCCCCGAACGGTCGGCATGCCTATATCGCCAACCGGGACGCTCAACTCGTCACCGTGGTCGACACCGCAATCAACCAAGTCACGGCGAAAATACCGATCCCGGCGGGTCCGCCGCAGTTTTTGGCCTTCGCGCCCGATGGCCGCAAACTGTATGTCACCATTTACAACGATCAGCGGACGATCCATACCATCAACGTGATCGACACTGGGTCGAACACCGTGATCGCCACCATTCCGCAGCAGGCACGCCCATTCCTGCCGGCGATTACTCCCGACGGAAAACGGCTCTTCGTCCCGAATCATGACATCGCCGCCGTATCGGTGATCGACACCGATACCGACAAGGTCATCGCGCAGGTCCAGGTCGCGCCCAACCCGCATTGGGTGGCGTTCTCCCCGGACGGCCGTCGGGCCTACACCGCCAACCACGAGTCCAACGTCGTCTCCGTGATCGATGTCTCCACCCTCGCGGTTGTCGGGACGGTTCCGGTCGGCGCCAGCCCGCACAGCATCGCGGTCCACCCCAGCCTTCCGCTGGCCGCGAACGTCAACTACGACGCCGGCACCGTGTCGGTGATCGACACCTCTACCGACCAAGTCACTGCGACCATCCCGGTAGGACAAAACCCGCAGGACATCGTCTGGGCGCCGGACGGCCGGTTCGCTTATGTCGTCAATGAGGGCAGCAACAACGTGTCGGTGATCGATGCCCGGACCAACCAGGTGACGGCGACCATCCCCACCGGCGCCGGGCCGACCAGTGTCGCGGTTCTGCCCAACGGTCGGCAGGCCTATGTGAGCAACTTCGATGGCGGGACGCTGACCGTCCTGGACCTCACCGGCTGATCACCGCGGTAAACCTGGCGAGTAGCGGACGGGCCGCGTGCCATGCCGGTCGAACGGCCGGGATGGCCCAGACGAGCAGCAATGCGAGTGCCAGCAGCACATAGGAGTCGCCTACCAGGTGCTCACCGGGGCTCCAGGAGAGTTCGCGGCCGGCTCCCCTTGGGAGCGAGTTGTGCGCTCCGACCACAAACACCGACGCGGTGAGCACGGTGACGGCGAGCCAACCCACCGAACGCCGGAGCCCGGATTCGGCCATCATCGCCAGCAGCGCCGGTACGATCCACACCCAGTGGTGTGACCAGGAAGTCGGCGACAACAGCAACCCGGCCACCGCGGTGATCACCATCGCCAGCACCGCGTTGCAACTGCGCAGCGCCCGCCAGATGCCGGCCACCGCTGCGGCCAGCACCGCCGCCGCGACCAGGAGCCACAATGTCGACCCGACCAGCGGTGTCAGTCCCAGCCGGGCCAAGGCGGCCTTGACCGTCTGATTGGTCGCGTACGGCACTCCGGAGATGCCGGCCGCGCCGGCAAAACCGCCGAACCAGTAGCGCAGTGACTCCTTGGGCAACACCGCGAAGCCGGCCGCAGTGGCCAGCGCTGCGGTCACGATCGTTACCGTGGTGGCCCGAACGTCCTTGCGCAGCAGGAAGTACAGCAGGAATACCGCGGGCGTCAGCTTGATCCCCGCCGCGATGCCGGTCAGCGCGCCACGCGGCCAGCGCGGCGCGTCGATCAGGCAGTCGGCCGCGACGAGCGCCATCAGGATCAGGTTGATCTGCCCGAACCCGAGGGTCTCGCGGACCGGTTCCAGCCACAGCGTCAGCGGCAGTGCCAACCCACTGACCAGCAGCGTGTGCTGCCGGTTGCCGGCCGGAAGCAGCCGCCGAGTGGACAGATAGATCGTCACACCGAGCGCGGTAACCGCGAGCGCGAAGTCGACCACGATTGCGGCATTCCATGGGATCAGCGCGATCGGGCTGAGCACCAGGGCGCCGAACGGCGGGTAGATGAACGGCAGGCTCGCCCCGTCGTGGGTCGCCGGCAGCGTGCCGTACAGATCGCCGCCATGGAGCCACTGCTGCACGCCCAGCCGGTATACGTCAAGGTCGAGAAATCCGTGGAGGCGGTGGAAGGCGTGGTCGATCACGACCATTCCGGTGGCTGCCAGCAACGCCATGGCAAGCCACCACCGGACGTGATGCCGTGACGGTGCATCCGTCGGTGCCTCGGCAGGCAAGGTCCTGACTACTCCCGTGGTTTCAGTCGCGCCGAACGCGACAATAGCGGCGCCTGGCGCCATGGTGCGGCACGGGTGCTGACGCTCGGACCTGGTGATAAGGGTCTACGGTTGTGGGCACCCGATCTGAAGGAGACAGGCCAATGCTTGTAGACGAGGCCCGCAGGATCGCCGCCGCGGTGGAAGAACGTCTCAACGCCAGCGGCTGTAAGGGCGCCAAAGCCACGGTCAAGAAAGATGAGGTGAGTCCCAAATCGGTCCCTGCCGGCGCCGGGCGCCCCACCTTCATCAGCTACTTCATCCAGATAAATGACGACACCAGGACGGCAGATCTCACTTTGGGTCAAGCAGCTGGGTTGATCGACGATATCGAGCCGGGTTGGACATCGGATCAGCTCTTCGAAGCGATCCGCGCCATGGACGTGCAAGTCGATGAGAATCCTAGCGGTGAATGAGAGAACTGCTCGGGTGATCCGCTGCATCAGTGGTGTGACGTTGTCAGTTGCCACTTCAGTGATGGCAGCGTGCTCGTCGCCGCAAGCGATCGCGCCGCAAGCGGCCGGTCCGCTTGTTCATCCGCTGGCGGATCCGGTTGCCTCCGGCTTGGGACTGACGTTACAAGAGCTGGTGACGATCCCGCCGTCGAAACCCAACCCATCGCCGGCGCCAGGTGACAACCTCGACCGGTGGGCCCGGATCAATTATCTGGGCGAGGTGCCCGATGGCTCGGGGCGTCTATTTGTGCCCGACCTCAACGGCGAGCTGTATCTCGTCAAGGACGGCAAGCCGCAATCCTATCTCGATCTGAGCGCCGAGTTCGCTTCGCATTTCTTGAACACCAAGAGTCTGTCGAGCGGATTTGTGTCAGCCGCTTTCGACCCTGAATATGGTAAAAACGGCATATTCTACACTGTCCATACCGAGGAGGGCCCGGCCCTCAACCCGAAGGTTCCGCAAACCAAGGTTCCGGATCTGGCGTACCCGCCGAACCCGCCGGCGCACGGCGTGGTGACCGAGTGGAAGGCAACTGATCCGGCGGCCGACACCTTCCGCGGGACGCACCGAGAAGTGCTCCGGATCGGGTTTTTCGACACCATACACGGAATCCAGCAAATCGGCTTCAACCCCACCTCCCGGCCCGGGGACACCGACTATGGGCTGCTCTATATCGCAGTCGGCGACGGGGGTGTGGTCGGTGAGGAAAGCCCAGGCATGGCAACCACGGTTCCGCAGGACCTGCGGGTCCCGCAGGGCAAGCTGCTCCGGATCGACCCGCGGGGCACCAACGGCGCCAACGGACAGTACGGGATTCCGGCCGGCAATCCCTTTGTGGGCAAGCCAGGAGCGGCGCTGCGGGAAATCTACGCCTCCGGCTTACGCGATCCGGTTCGTTTCAGCTGGGATCCTGGCGAGGGTCAGCGGATGTTCCTGTCGAACATCGGTGAGCAGCAGATCGAATCAATCTATGAGGTTCGTCCCGGAGACAACTTCGGGTGGAGCCAGCGGGAGGGCCCGTTTGTCTTCAAGTCGGGCGATCCGTCGTGTGGGGTCTTCGCGCTGCCTGCCGACGACAGCAAGTACGGTTACATCTACCCCGTGGCGGCGTTCGCGCACAACCCGCCGCCTGGCCAGCCGCCCTGCCGAACCAGCGGGCACGCGGTAGTCGGCGGTATCGTCTACCGGGGCAATACTGTCCCCGAGCTGCGCGGCAAGTACGTGTTCGCGGATTTCGTGCCGGGTCGCATCTTCTATGCGGACGCCAACGAGATGCATTCGGGCGCCAGATTGGCCAAAGTTTTCGAGCTCGCGGTCTTCACCGGCACCGGCCAACCGGTCACCATGCAGCAGCTGGCGGGCAGCTCCAGGGTCGACTTGCGGTTCGGCGCCGATAGCCATGGGGAGCTCTACATACTTTCCAAGGCGAATGGCAAGGTGTGGAAGGTTACCGGCACACACCGGACGTCGACGCCGCCGCGATAACCGTGGCCGCCGGCACAGTCGGCGGTGGCAACTGGAGGCGAGCCCCATCCCACCGGTGAGGAGACTCGCCGCGGGCTCTAGGCTGAAGTCCACCGGGAATCTTCAAGGATGCCATGCTCACCGACCATACGACGCTCACCCAGTTCCTGATCGAGGATCGGCGCCGCTATCCCGGCGCCAGCGGGAAGCTGAACTCGCTCATCCTCGACGTGGCGCTGGCGTGCAAGGCGATCGCCAAACGGGTGGCGTACGGTGCGCTGGGGAGCGCTGCGATGTCCGTGGTAGAGGCAGATTCGCCGCAGGAACTCGACGCGGTCGCCAACGGCCTGTTCCTGCGTGCCACTGAATGGGGCGGCGTGGTCTCCGGGATGGCATCGAAGGAGTCGGCCGTGCCACATCCCATCCCGGAGCGCTACCCGCGAGGTAAGTATCTGCTGGCGTTCGACCCGCTGGACGGTTCGTCGAACATCGACGTCAACCTCTCGGTGGGCAGCATCTTCTCGAT
>DATFDO010000183.1:0-2865 GCA_035252045.1 Pseudonocardiaceae bacterium | reverse complement strand
GGCGCATCCAGCGCCACCAGAAGCGGGGAACCAACCGGCACTACGTCTATAACTACCCGGCCAAGAAGGCCCTGCGGTCCATCAAGGCCAAGTGCAAGACGATCTGCCGGCTCAACGTCGGCCTCCCGCTGGCCGTCCTCGTGCACAAGCTCAACATGGTGCTACGGGGCTGGACTGGTGTCGTCGGCACGCGGTTGAGTTCGTGGCTGACCACTTACTTCCGACCCGGGGTGTCCGCCCGAGCATTCCAATACCTGCGCATGATTGTCTGGCGTCAGGTATTCGGCTGGCTCCGACGCAAACATCCCAAGACGGGTTGGAAGGAACTGCGCCGCCGTTACTGCAACGGCACGTGGTGGCCGCGCGCTGAGAGGACCGTGTTGTTCAACCCCGGTTCAGTAGTCACCACCCGCTACCGCCCTCGGGGAACGACGATCCCCTCACCGTGGCCCAGCGCGAACTGAGAAAGCCAGAACCCAACGGGGCTTGTGGAGAGCCGGATGCGGGGACAACTCGCACGTCCGGTTCGGGAGGGCGGCATGGAGAAACGGGCCGGGAGTAATCCCGGAACCGCGCTCCATGCCGACCCCACCGGTTGCGGCGGGCGGAAGGCATGCCGATCTCGGAGATCGCCCGGGTGATGGGGATTGCCAGGAACACGGTGAAGGCAGCGCTGGAGGCTGAGGGACCGCCGCAGTATCGGCGGGCGCCGCGAGGGTCGCTGGTTGACGGATTTGAGCAGCGGATCCGGGAGTTGCTGGCCGCGTATCCGACGATGCCCGCGACGGTGATCGCCGAACGGATCGACTGGCCGTATTCGATCCGCACACTCAGTGGCCGGGTCGCGCAGCTGCGGCCGCTATACCTGCCGGCAGATCCGGCGGGGCGGACCAGCTATGAGCCGGGCGAGATCGCCCAGTTTGATTTCTGGTTTCCCGACATCGTGGTGCCCGTCGGGTTCGGACATGCGCGCACCGCCAAGCAGTTGCCGGTGCTCACTATGGTGACGGGGTATTCGCGCTGGTCGTCAGCCGTGCTGGTGCCCAGCCGGGGCGCACCGGATTTGTATGCCGGCTGGTGGCAGCTCATCGAGCAGCTGGGCGCGGTGCCCCGGGTGCTGGTCTGGGACGGAGAAGGCGCGGTCGGCCGGTGGCGACGCCGCCAATCCGAGCTCACCGCTGAATGTCATGCCTTCCGCGGCACGCTGGGTGCCAAGGTAATCATCTGCAAGCCAGCCGACCCGGAGGCCAAGGGCCTGGTAGAACGCTTCCACGATTACCTCGAGACCTCGTTTCTGTCCGGCCGCTCGTTTAGCTGCCCGGCCGATTTCAACGATCAGCTGCAGCAATGGCTCGCGCGGGCCAATACGCGCCATCACCGGGTGCTGGGGTGTCGCCCGGCCGATCGCTTGGAGGCTGATCGCGCCGCGATGCTGTCGCTGCCGCCGGTGGCTCCGGTGGTGGGCTGGCGATCGTCGCAGCGGTTGGCGCGGGATCACTACGTGCGTCTGGATGGCAACGACTACTCCGTGCACCCGTCGGTGATCGGGCGGCGCATCGACATCACCGCCGATCTGCACCGCGTCCGCGTGGTCTGCGACGGGCGCCGGGTCGCCGACCATGAACGCGTGTGGGCCAAACATCAAACCATCCATGACCCCGAGCATCTGGCCGCGGCCCGAACAATGCGCCGCCAACGACTGGAGATCGTGCGCCCACCGGCCGAGACCGAAGTCGAAACCCGCCGCCTAGCCGACTACGACGCCCTGCTGGGCATCGATGGTGGGGTGGCGTGATGGCCACGGCAACCCCGGCAGCTCGGGACCTCTGCGCCGAGATCGCGTTTTTGACCCGCGCGCTCAAAGCACCGACCCTGCGCGAATCGGTGTCTCGGCTGGCCGAGCGAGCCCGCGCAGAGTCCTGGACCCATGAGGAGTTTTTGATCGCCTGCCTGCACCGCGAGGTCTCCGCCCGGGAGTCCCACGGCGGAGAAGAACGCATCCGCGCCGCCCGCTTCCCGGCCCGCAAATCCTTGGAGGAGTTCGACTTCGACCACGCCCGAGGGCTCAAACGCAACACCATCGCGCACCTGGGCACGCTGGACTTCGTGGCCGCCAAAGACAACGTGGTCTTCCTCGGCCCACCCGGCACCGGCAAAACCCACCTCGCCACCGGGCTGGCCATCCGCGCCTGCCAAGCCGGCCACCGCGTCCTATTCGCCACCGCCTCCCAATGGGTCGACCGCCTCGCCGACGCCCACCACACCGGCCGGCTCCAACCCGAACTGACCCGCCTGACCCGCTACCCCCTGCTCGTCATCGACGAGGTCGGCTACATCCCATTCGAACCCGAAGTCGAACCCGAAGCCGCCAACCTGTTTTTCCAGCTGGTGTCCTCCCGCTACGAACGCGCCTCGTTGATCGTCACCAGCAACAAACCCTTCGGCCGCTGGGGCGAAGTCTTCGGCGACGACGTCGTGGCCGCCGCCATGATCGACCGCCTCGTTCACCACGCCGAAGTGATCTCCCTCAAGGGAGACAGCTACCGACTCAAAAACCGAGACCTCGGCCGCGTCCCCACCGCCGCGACCGACGAACCCTAACCCCGGAAGGTGGTCAATTTTCACTTGCCGCCAGCTGGTCAGTTTTCGGTTGCCGTTGACAGGAACGTCGGTGTTCGGGTGATCAGACTGGGACGGAGTCGTATCGCGCGGAGATCGCCCCTCGCACTGCGGGGTCGCGAATGCTGTCCGTGCCCAGGTCGCCCAACTCGTAGAACATCTCCTCCTGCCCGCCTGGCACCATCAACACCAGGCAGCGGGCGACGTCGGTGGTCGCGGCTAACACGTGGCGGGTATTGCGCGGAA
>DATFDO010000182.1:0-2926 GCA_035252045.1 Pseudonocardiaceae bacterium | reverse complement strand
GAAATTCACTTAGCCCCGGGCAAGCCGTCGGAGTTCTATAGCCGGGGTATCTTCGCTGCCCGCGAGGTCCCGGTATCCGTCCGGCCGGCCAGATAGGAGACGTTGTCGTGGCTGCGCCTTACTTTCTCTGCATCCATGGCGAGCTGGTCATCGCCGGTTATGAGCCGGACGGAGATTCGGTGCGTTTCATCGCCGATGACCGCACCCGCTACCGCGAGCTGAAGCGAGCCGACCGGATCCGGCCCTCTCCACACGACGGCAGCGTCCAGCTTCGCTTCGAGGGCGTCGACGCCCCTGAGCTGCACTATGGCACCGACGCGCAACCACTCGGTGACACCGCACGAGACGCCCTGCTCAACTGGATCGGCTTCACCGCCATCGAGTACGACCAACCCCGAAAGATCCGGGTTCGCCGCGCCACGCCGGACTCGGTGCGCGCGGCGATCCTCGCCCAGATGGTGGAAGTCAACGGCCGACCCGTTGCCTACGTGCTCGTCGACAGCGCCGGCCCGGCGCCGGCGGACGGGGCATGGGTCAATGTCGACGACGGTCTGCTCGACCAGACCCTGAATGCGCGGCTGCTGTCGGAAGCGCAGGCCTACTACACCGTGTATACCTCGACGCCGGTAAGCCACCGCAGCCACCTGCGGGCCGTGGCCGCCGGCGCCCGCGCCGCCGGCGGCGGCGTATGGGGGCGGGATACCACGGCGGATTGGATACTGACGGATCAAGCCTCCATCGGCCCCGGCGGGCAACTCATCCTGCCGAAGCTCTTCCGGCGGTGCACGGATTACCTCAAGGCGGTGAGCAAGGGATTCACCGGTAATCTCGGCGACTGGTTAATCGCCAGTTCGACCACACCGACTCGGGATGAGAACGACCGGGTGCTGCTCCACGACACCACCGAGGTGCATCTATCGGACCTTATCCAGCAACGCAACCAGCACATCGCCTTCCAGGCCGATCTGCTGGATATCACCTTCGTCGAAAAATAGCAGCGGCTTTATCGATGTTCGGGGTTCTCGAAGTCGAACCGGCAACCGGCGTCCCATTCCGAGCGCTGGTTGCCGTACACGGGGATGCCACCGGCGTCTTTGAGTATCCGGGCCAGATGCATCAAGTTCCAGGTCATGAAGGTGGTGTTGCGGTTGGTGAAGTCGTTTTCCGGGCCGCCTGAACCGGGATCCAGGTAGGACGGTCCCGGTCCGGCTTCGCCGATCCAGCCCGCGTCGGCCTGCGGCGGGATGGTGTAGCCCAGGTGCTGCAAGCTGTAGAGCACGTTCATCGCGCAATGCTTGACGCCATCTTCGTTGCCGGTGATCAGGCAGCCGGCTACCCGGCCGTAGTAGATGTACTGGCCGGCGTCGTTGAGCAGGTGCGAGCAGGCGTACAGCCGCTCGATGACCTGCTTGGTGATGGAGCTGTTGTCACCCAGCCAGATCGGTCCGGCGATGACCAGGATGTCCGCGGCGAGCACCTTGTCGAAGATCGCCGGCCACTCGTCGGTCGCCCAGCCGTACTGGGTCATGTCCGGCCATACCCCGGTGGCGATGTCATGGTCGATCGCCCGCAAACCCTCGACCTGCACGCCGTGCTTTTCCATGATGTGGGTGCTCAAATCGACCAGCCCCTGGGTGTTGCTGATCTCGGGTGACCGCTTGAGTGTGCAATTGATGAACAGCGCCTTCAGGTCGTCATACCGCGGTTCGGTCATTGGTATTCTCCGGGATCTAGAGGAGTTCGGCGTCCTGTTCGATGCACAGCAATGCGGGGCCGTCCGAGGCGAACAATGTGGTCATCGCCTCGTCGAGCTGATCGCGGGTGGTGACCTGGATTCCAGTGGCACCGCAGAGCCGGGCGTAGCCGGCCCAGTCCGGGTTGTGCAGCGAGGTGTGCCACACCGGGTAATCCTCGGCGAGCTGCTCTTTGCTGATCTTGCCGAGGGCGTGGTTGTCCAGCAGCACATGCTTGATCGGGATACCGTATTTCACCGCGGTGGTGAGCTCGGTGGCGTACTGCCCGAAGCCGCCGTCCCCGGTGACGGCGACGATGGGCCGCTGCGGCGCGGCCGCCCAGGCGCCCATCGCGGCCGGGTAGCCGAACCCGATGGAGCCCAGGTAGCCCGACATCAACACCGGCTGCCCCTTGGATTCCAGGTACCGGCCCAGCGAGTAGGCGTGGTTGCCGACGTCCACGGCGACCACGGCGTCTTCCGGCAAGTGCTGGGACAGCGCGTGGAATACCGCGGCGGCGCCGACACCGCGGCCGCGATCGTCGTGGGCGCGGCGGGCCTTCTCGGCTCGCCAGATCGCCCACCGCTCGGCCAGATCCGGTCGCTGGTCAGTGGCCTTCACCTCATCCAGAGTGTCGATCAGTGCGGCCACGGTCAGCGCGGCGTCGCCGAGCACGTCGGCGGTGACGGCGTTGAATCGCCCGATCGCGGCGTGATCGTCGTCGATCTGCACGATCGACTTGTACGGCGCGATCCCGGTGTGGTTGGAAAACGACGCCCCGATGGCGATGAGCAGGTCGGATTCGTTCATCAGCCAGCTGGCCACCGGGGTACCGCTGCGCCCGAGCACGCCGGCGCCCAGCGGGTGGGTGTCGGGCACCAGGCCCTTGGCCTTGAACGTGGTGAGTACCGGCGCGTTGAGTCGCTCGGCGAGCCGGCGCACCTCGGGAGCGGCCCGGCGGGCACCGTGCCCCACGATGATCACCGGCCGCCGGGCGTCCCGGACCAGCGCGGCGGCGTGCTGTAGCGCGGCGTGGTCCGGCCGGATCCGCCGATCGGAGAACCGGCCCGCCGGTTGCGCCGCGGGCGCGATGGACGGTTGCACCTGCACCTCGTCGGGCAGCACCAGGTGCGCCACGCCCCGCCCGTCGATCGCGTGCTTGACCGCCAGCGCGGCCAGCTCGGCGTGGTCGC
>DATFDO010000181.1:0-14247 GCA_035252045.1 Pseudonocardiaceae bacterium | reverse complement strand
CAACCGGGTGGCGCGCTCACGGCGACGGTCCCAGACCAGTGCGACCAGGGCCAACGGGGCGACCATCCCCGCCACATAGGCCCCACCGATGGCCAGCGCCACCGGGAAGGACGCCGCCGCACCAGCCAGCACCGCGACCCCGGCCAGCACCGGCGCACAGCACGCGCTGGCCGCACCCGAGAACGCACCCAGCACATAAGCCGAGCCGAAACTGCCTTCCTTCACGGCGCGCCCGCCGGGCATCGGCAGATTCGGCTTCCATCCCGCCAGCACGGCCAACCCACCGGCGATCATCAGCGCGCCACCCAGCGAGAAGATCCACAGGTGCTGGGTGATCAGCAGGCTGCTCAACGCCGTCGCGCCCAGCCCAATGGGCAGGATCACCGTTGCCACCCCGGCGCCGAACACCAGCGTGGCCGCCACCACGCCGCCGCGGTGGCGGAATCCGGTAGCCAGATAAGCGGGCAGCATCACCGAAACACAACAAGGCGCCAATAACGCGACCAGACCGCCCAGGAACGAGGCCAGCAGCGTCGTGCCGAACAGCACCTCACCCACCGTATTGCACCCCCCCGCTGGTCCCTGGGCACATCCAGGCGTCCTCGCTCAAGGGTAAGCGCCTCGCTTCCCACACCATCTACCTAATCTACGATTCCCGTACGTAGATAGTAGCTTGTGGGTGTGTGGAGCTTGGAGAGTGTGGTGGTTAGTCATCGATCCGGTCGGACTGCGACTACGCCGGGTGGATCACGCTGCGGGCCGTAGTCTGGTCGGGCAGGGCAACAGCGGGAGGCCAATGTGCGCGGGTTCGGTGAGCTCGAAGCGGTGGTGATGGACCGTGTCTGGAGCCGTGCGGGCCAGACGACGGTGCGCGAGGTGTTCGAGGACCTGCGACGGGACCGGGAAATCGCCTACACCACCGTGATGTCCACGATGGACAACCTGCACCGCAAAGGCTGGCTATCGCGCCAACGCGAAGGTAAGGCATTCCTCTACTGGCCAACCCACACCCGCGAGCAGTACAGCGCCCGGTTGATGCGCGAGGCGCTGAGTGGCGGCGGGGATCCTGGTCTGGTGCTGACGCATTTCCTGGAGCAGATCAGCGACGAGGAGTCCGCGACGCTGCGTACCGCGCTGCACCGCCTCACCTCCACCGGGGATACGGAATGAGCGCCGCGATCTGTCTGCTGGCCTACAGCTTCGCGGTGGCCGCGCTGGGACCACCGCTACTCACCCGGTGGACCCATGCCGGAGTGGCACCACGGTTCGGGGTGGCCGCGTGGCTGGCCGCGATCGGGAGTGTGCTAGCCGCCTGGACCCTCGCAGCGGCGTTTCTGGTCGGCGAACTCGTCCGGGACTGGCATCAACCAGGCCAGGCGGTCCTCAGCGCCTGCGTCGCCGTGCTGCGCGAAGGCGTGTTGGGCCGTCATGGCGGCCTCGTCCAGATCGGGCTATTCATCCTTGCTGCGTGCGCCGTGACAGCGGGGGCTGTGCTGGCTGGGCGCCTGGGCCGGTCGTTACTGCGAGCCCGGGCGAGCACCCGCCAACACGCTTGGGCGGCCCGCCTGATCGGACAGCGGCTGGCAGAAGGCGAAGCCGTGGTGCTCGACGCTCCTGAACGCGTCGCCTACTGCGTGCCCGGCCGACCGAACACCATCGTGGTCACCAGCGCCGCGATAGACGCCCTCACCCAGCGGCACCTGGATGCGGTGCTGTGCCACGAGCGCGCCCACCTCACCGGGCACCACCACCTGATCCTGGCCCTCACCCGTGGCCTGGCCACCATCCTGCCCCGGTTCCAGCTGTTCACCAGCGGAGCAGCCGAGATCGCCCGGCTGCTGGAGATGTGCGCCGACGACACCGCGGCCCGCACCCACGGACCAGCCACCGTGCTCGGGGCACTGCTGGCCCTGTCCAATACCGCCGGTCCGATCCCCAGCGGCGCACTGGGCGCCACCAGCGTCGGCGTGCTCGCCCGCGCGACGCGTCTGGCCAGCCCACCCCGACCCGGCCAGCGAATCCGGGCCCAACTGGTCCTGGCCTTGCTGTCGGCGCTGCTGGCTGTCGGTCCGCTGCTCACTGCGCTGCTGACCGCGACCGGTACCGCCCTGTGCAACCCGATGATCAGTTGACCGAGATGATCAGTTGACGTCGACACGAGCCAGCACCGCGAGGTAGGCGCCCAGCGCGCCGAGGAACACGACCGCCCAGGTGACGTTGCGCCCGGGTACGAAATGGGTGCTGAGATGGCCGAGGAACACGTCCATCCACCAGTAGTGCGCGATACCGGCGGAAAACAGAAAGTCGGGGAACATCGCGACCAGGTGCCCCAGCACCGGCCACACCAGCGGGTAGGCAACCGGCCGCCGCCGTCGCCACGCCACCAACGCCATGATCACCATTGCGGCGGAGGCGCCGACGAACAAGTGGGTGACGTAGTGGAAGCGGGCGTCATGACCGCGGTAGGACAAATACAACCCGATCTCGACCACGATCGCCGCCACGCACCACAGGCACAGACGCAGCCCAGCAGGCAGTGACCGTTGAGCGGTCATAGCGCGCCCAGGATGACAGAAACCTCATAGAGCTCGGAGAGCTCAGGCGCCAGGGTGCGGTACCGGATCAGGCCGCTCCTGTCGACCACCGCGTAGCCGACTGGCGGACCACCGTCGATCGGGATGCGCATACCGTACGCCTTAGCGATACGGGCCAGCGGGTCGGCCACGACCGGCACTCCACCGCAGCCCGCCGTGGGCCCTGTGGTGACGACCACCACCTCGGCGCTGGTGGTCAGCTCGGTGCCGGGCAGGGCGCCACACAACGCGGCCAGCCTTCCGGGGCGCTCGAAGAACACCACCGCCGGGCGCCCAGGTCGGGGTAACCGGGCAGTGACCATCGGTGCCGGCGCCGGCAGCATGCCCAGGTCCAGCACCCCCGGACGCTCATAGGCCGGATCCGGGTCGTCGGCGGGCCCACGGAAGGCCTGGACGACACCCAGCAGCACCGCGCACGCCGCCGCGGCGACCAGCCACACCGCGACCAGGCCACGCCAACTCGGGCCGGGATGATCCGGCCGCGGGATGTGCGCCCTCATCGCTCGGTCAACGGACGGCTTAGCCGATGGGGCGCCCGATTCCCCCGGAGCAGGGGGCGCCGGGTTCCAGGTTCTGGGGTCCCTGGCGGAAGTAGTTGATGAAACCTTGCAGCCGTGGGTCGGTGGCGGTTTGCAAGGTCAGCTGGTGACCCCAGGCCGAGGCGATGATCGGAGCGCTTTGCCCCGGATACGGGCTGAGCACGACGTAGCGGCCGGTCCCGTCGTAGCTGGCCTTCACCAGCGCTCGCAGCCGATCCAGCTCAGCCGCAGGCAAGCTCGGCAGGTAGGTGATCCACACCGCGCCGTGCTCGAGGTCGTGGACAGCGTTCTCGTTGGCCACCGGGGAGTCATAAATCCCGCAGTTGAGCCACACCGGCGAGTGGTTCCCCCCAACCGGCGGGCTGTGGTCGTATTGGACCTTGCCAGTGACATGGGCAGGCTTGGCCTGCGGATAGGTCGCCGTTCCCGGCGGCGGGGAGCCTTGCGGGCGGGGTTGGCTGCAGCTGGCGACGACCAGGGCGGCGACTGCGAGGGCGACCACGCCGACGCGAGCTTTCCGGCTCTGCACCGTGGGCGCCGCAGGTGCGGCCAGGTCGAGTTGATCGTGTTCGAATGCCGAAAGATATCTCACAGGACTCCCCCTCATCGCTGCCCGGGCCACTGCCTGACACGATCGTCTACTAGTGTACTGCGTAGATCGTAGTCGTGGGTGGGAGTGACAGAGAGCCATCCGATCCGTTACGTCGCGATGCTGGCCGTGGCCGCGCTGGTGGCGCTGGCCGGGTGTGCCACCGGCTCGGGTGCGGTGGCCCGGGGCGGACAGTTCCAGTTCGTCTCCCCGGGCGGTCAGACGAGGATCTTCTACGACCCGCCGGGCACCCGCGGCGTGATTCCGCAACTCGGGGGGAGGACCTGCTGCAACCGGGCAAGCACATCAGCCTGTCGGACTATCGAGGCAAGGTGGTGGTGCTCAACATTTGGGGTTCCTGGTGTGGGCCCTGCCGCGCGGAGATGCCCGGTCTACAACACGTCTACGACCAGACCAAAGACTCCGGAGTCCAGTTCCTCGGGATCGACGTGCGCGACGAGGTCCGCAGCGCGCCCCAGGATTTTGTGCGCAACCTCGGGATCACCTACCCGTCGATTTATGACCCGCCGGGCCGGTCGCTGCTCGCGTTGAAGGGCTACCCGCGCAGCGTGGTGCCCTCCACGATCGTGCTCGACCGGGCGCACCGGGTGGCCGCGGTGTTTCTCACCGCGCTGCGCGACACCGACCTGCTGCCGGTCGTGCGCCGCATCGCCGCCGAACCGCCGACGTCCGCAGGCACGCCGTCGTGAACCTGACCGAGCTGGCCGTGTCCGGCCCGCTGCTGCTGGCCGGGGCGCTGGCGATCACGGCCGGAGCGCTGTCGTTCGCCTCCCCGTGCTGCCTGCCCCTGGTGCCCGGCTACCTCGCCTACCTGGCCGGCCTGGTGGGCGCCCAGCCACCACCGGTCACCTCGGCCGACGGGACGGCCCGCCCGGCCGGCGGTCGGTGACGGGTGGCCGGGGCGGCGCTGCTGTTCGTTGCCGGGTTCACGGTGGTCTTCGCCTCCGCGACGATGGTGGTGCTCGGCCTCTCGGATGCCCTGCTGGCCAGTCAGCAGCTGCTGCAACGCCTGGGTGGTGTCATCACCATCGCCATGGGCCTGGTCTTCCTGGGCGCCTTCCCGATGTTGCAACGGGGGATGCGGCTTGGGCACACCCCTCGTGATGGGCTGTGGGGCGCTCCGCTGCTCGGTGCGGTTTACGGCTTGGGCTGGACGCCGTGCCTGGGCCCCACCCTCGCTGGCGTGATCGCCTTGGCCAGCGCCACCCAGGTCGGTCCCACTCTCGGGCGCGGGCTGGTGCTCATCGTCGCCTACTGCCTGGGGCTCGGGCTGCCGTTCGTGCTGCTCGCGCTCGGGGCACGCTGGGCCGTGGGCGCCACCGCCTGGGTACGCCGCCACATCCGGCGCGTGCAGCAGGCCGGCGGGGCCTTTCTGATCGCCATTGGCATCGCCCTGGTGACCGGGCTGTGGGGTGACGTCATCGCCTGGCTCCGCGGCCCCATCTCCGGATTTACCCTCCCCCTCTGACCCGCCCCGGATCACTGGAGTTTCGGGGCAGCCCCCCGGATGGCCCGACGTTGGGTTGCCGGCGCGGGTGTGTCTCATACATGCGTCCGATGACGACGAGTCCGGAGGCGGCGGTGAGCGCGGCGACCACCCAGACCGCGGTGGTGACGCCAAAGGCGTCGGCGAGCAGTCCGCAGGCCAGCGCGCCAACGGCGAACCCGCTGTCGCGCCATAGCCGGTACACCCCGACCGCGCGGGCCCGCCAGGCGGGGTGGGCGACGTCGCCGATCGCGGCGAGTAGCGTGGGGTAGACCATGGCGGTGCCGGCGCCGAGCAGGACGGCGGCCACTGCCCAGACCTCGAACGTGTGGCCCAGGGCGACCAGCGCCAGCGCGCCGGCCTGCAGGACCATTCCGCTGGCGATGAGCGGTTTGCGGCCGGTGTGGTCGGACAGGGCTCCGGTGGCCAGCTGGCCGAGTCCCCATACGGCGGGGTAGAGGGCGGCGAGCACGCCGATTTGGGAGATCGACAGCCCGGCGGCGGCGAACAGGATCGGGAACAGGCCCCAGGCCAGGCCGTCGTTGAGGTTGTTGACCATGCCGGCCTGGCTGGCCGAGGACAGCGCGGGGTCGCGGAAGCTGGTCTGGATGAAGACCTGCCGGCCGGGCAGCTGCGCGTGCAGATGGTCGTGGCGCCCGTCGGGGCGGGCGATGTGGGAGGCGGCTTCCAGGCGGGCGTGGTCCCGGGTCTCGCGCACGGCCAACATCGACAGCCCCAGCCCGAGGGCGGCGTAGGCGATACCGAGCAGGAACGGCTCGGGGCGCAGCCCATACCAGGCAGCGAGGTAGCCGGTGGCCAGCGCGGTGGCGGCGACGGCGAGATAGCCGGCGGCCTCATTGAGTCCCATCGCCAACCCGCGACGTTGCGGGCCGACCAGGTCGATTTTCATGATGACGGTGGTGGACCAGGTCAGGCCCTGGTTGACCCCGAGAAGCACGTTCGCCGCGACCACCCAGCCCCAGCTCGGCGCCCAGATGAGCAGCAGCGGCACCGGTAGGGCGATCAGCCAGCCGGCGACCAGCACCGGTTTGCGGCCGAACCGGTCGGACAGGGTGCCGGCGAGGTAGTTGGTGGCGGCCTTGGTCGCGCCGAAGGCGAGGATGAAGGTCAGCGCGGCGGTGTAGGCGGTGAGGTGGAACTCGGTCTCGGCGAGCAGCGGGAGCACGGTGCGCTCCTGGCCGAGCATCCCGCCGACCAGGGCGTTGACCGCGACGAGCAGCACAAACTGGGCAAGATTCGCGCGCAGGCCCAGTCTCAGCGCACCAGCGGAGGGGCTGGGGGTGGCCCGCGTGCTCATGCCCTGGTCGTTAGCTGTCGACCGGTCGCGCGCGCCCAGTCCTGTGGGCCGCCGATGAGCACGGCGAGGTTGCGGTGCCCGGCGCGTTCGAGCAGGCTGGCCCCGCCGGCGGCGCGCTCGCCGTGCCCGCACATCACCACGGTGGGCGCGGTGGGCAGCCGGTCCGCGGTCGTGGCCAGTGAGCCGAGCTCGACGTGCTGCGCGCCAGGCAGGTGCCCACTGGTGAACTCCACGCCCTGGCGGATGTCGAGCACCCGCCGGTCACCGATCCGGTCGGGGCGCACGAGCTCGACGCTCGCGGTCGGTTGCCCGGTGCTGGTCCAGGCCTGCATCCCGCCGGCCAACTCACCGACCAGCCGGTCGTATCCGATCTTGAGCGCCTGCCAGGCGATCTCTTCGATGTCCTGATCCGGGTTGCGCACCACGACCAGCGGGGTGTCGGGCGGGGCCAGCCAGCCCAGCCAGGTCGCGAACTGCGGGCGCAACGGGATCGACAGCGCGGCCGGGATGTGCGCGTCGGCATAGTCGGCGACCGGGCGGGCATCGACCACCAGCGCGCCTTGGGCCCGCAGCTGGTGCACCGTGGACACCGGCAACGGGGTGAGCCGGCCGACGCTGCGGGTGTCGAGGACGGCCGGGCCGCGCCGGTTGGCTTGGGCCAGCCGCAGGAAATACGGCGGGTAGGAACCGAGCGAGCCCAGCAGCGTGGTGACGAAACGGTCCTCGTCGCCGATCGCGAGCAGCGGATTGGTGGCCAGTTCGTGCCCGATGGTGGAGGTGCGCTGCGCGCCCGGCGGGGCCGAGCAAAACGAGCCGGACCCATGCGTGGGCCACACCGCCGTCTGCGCCGGTAGCGTGGCCAGTCGCCGCAACGAGGCGTACTGGGCGCGTGCTAGCTCCTCGGTGCGGTCGGGTCCGAGCAGGTCGGTGCGGGCCGCCGAGCCCACGATCAGCGAACCGCCGCTGAACACACCCACCGGCGTGGAGCCATCCACCAGCAGAAACGACAGGTGCTCGTCGGTGTGCCCCGGTGTGGCCCAGGCCCGCAGCGCCAGCCCTCCGAGGTTGATCTCGTCACCGTCGACCAGTCCCTGGTGGGGGAACTCGCGTCGACCTGCGGCCGAGGCCAGCACCTGAGCGCCGTCGTCAGTGGCCAGCTGCGCGGCGCCGGACAGGAAGTCGGCGTGCAGGTGAGTATCGGCGACGAACCGGATTCGCAGCCCCGCCTTGTGCGCTGCGGCCCGGACTGCGCGCAGGTCCCTCGGCGGGTCCACCACCAGCGCGGCACCGTCGCCGAGATCGAGCAGGTAGCAGGCGTTACCCAGTCCCTCGTCGATCACCGCGATGAGCTCGGCCGTCGCGGCATTGTCCATGACGGCTCCTTCATGATCTGAGGGCTGGTGTGCCACCACCCCTTCTGTATCCACTATTCTATGGATTATTGGAGGATGCTATGGGTGACGGGGGCCGCAAGGCCGAGCTGTTCGACCAGCTGGCCCGGGTGGGAAAGGCGCTCGGCCACGGCAAGCGGCTGGAGCTGCTGGACCTGCTGGCCCAGGGTCCGCGCAGCGTCGCCGACCTCGCCGCGACCGCTGGGCTTGGCCTGACGACCACGTCGGCGCACCTGCAGACCCTCAAGCAGGCTGGCCTGGTCGCCACCAACCGGCACGGGACCACCATCACCTACCGGCTGGCCGACACCGACGTCGGGGCGCTGTACGTCCAGCTCCGCAGCGTCGCCGCCGCCCACCTCCCCGACGTCGACGCCGCCCGCCGCAACTACGTCGGCGCCGAGGACACCGAGCAGATCGACCGCGACGAACTCCTGCGCCGCGCCCGAACCGGCCAGGTCATCGTCCTCGACGTCCGACCCGCCACCGAGTACGCCGCCGGCCACATCCCCGGCGCCGTCTCCATCCCCATCGACGAACTACCCGAGCGCCTCGCCGAACTCCCGCCCGACCTCGACATCGTCGCCTACTGCCGCGGCCCCTACTGCGTCTTCGCTCACGACGCCGTCCGAGTCCTCACCGCGCACGGCCGCCACGCCCGGCGGCTGGCCGACGGCATGCTCGAATGGCGCCTCGCTGGCCACCCCATCGACCTCAGCGCCGCCTAACGCATCTCCGCCTGGTAGCTCTGCATCTGGCGGATCTGGGCCGACTGCCCGGTGATGATCGCGCGGGCTAGGTCCTTGAGCGCAGGGTGCTCAGCCCGGGTGAGGGCCTGCTGAGCCATGTCAATGGCGAGCTGGTGGTGGGAATCATCATGCCGAGAAACATGGCGTCAAGCTGCCCGGACTGGTCGCCCATCATTCATTCCGGTCATCCCGTTGCCCATCATCCCCATCATCCCGCCGCCCATCATCCCGGTGACGGTGTTGGCCGCCTGCGGGTACCACTGTTGGCGCCAGGCCTGCATCTCACGGACCTGGGCGGTTTGGTCGGTGATGATCGCGTTGGCCAACGCGCGCATTTCTGGGCGCGGCGAGTCGGCGATCATGTTTCTCGCTGAGACGATCGCTCCTTGGTGATGCATCGTCATCTGGTCGATGAACTGCAAGTCGAACGGCTCGGTGGAACTGAACATAATCAGCGCTACCAGCGCGTATCGGTCACGCGATCCCATGGCGATCTGTCAAGCGCGGGCGGGCCGTGTGCTCGACAGGTGCGCCGCTGTCAGGGAAGTGGTGAGGCGCGGTAGCCGAGTTGTTCGATGGCGGTGATCACATCTTCCGGGCGGGTGTGGGTACGGTCGAGTTCCACGGTGCTCAGTCCTGCTTTGACCTTGGTCTGGGTGCCACGGACGCCGGGGAGGTCGGCCAGGGCGTCGTCGATGAGTAGCGCGCAGCTGGCGCAGTGCATGCCTTCGACGCGAAAGGCGTGAGTACTGATCGACACGATCGTGTGCTTCCTTCCTCAGATGATGGTGATGGTGCCGGTGTACATGCCCATGGCGCAGGAGTAGTCGAGCTCCCCGGGCTGCAGCACACCGAGGTCGATGCGGGTCTCGCCGGTTGCGGGCAGGATGCGCTGCTCGTTGCGGGAGGCGATGACGAACGACCGGATGCAACCCCGAGCGTGGTCGGAGCGAATGACCAAAGTGGTCGGTACCCCGGCGCGGACTTGCACGTTGTCCGGACGGTAGGAGCTGGCGGAAGCGGTGATCAGCACCACCTGTGTGCCGTCCTGGGTCGATACGGTGGAGGCATCTGCAGGCGATTCGACTAGCAGTCCCACCGTTTGTCCAATTCGGCTGGCCGCCAACGGGGATCCGGCCAGTTCGAGGCCGCCGTTGAGGGTGTAGAGCCCGAGTGCGATGACCGCCAACCCGGTCAGTGCCGCCAACCGGCCCCGCCAGGCGGTGGCGGCCTTGCGGGCGGCGTATCCCAGCGCAGCGAACAGTGGGCTGGTGCCCGCCACGAACACCGCCATCGTGGCGGCGCCAGCCGCCGCGGACCCGGAGGTCAGTGCGAGGGCTTCCACCGACAGGGTCACGCCACACGGGATGAGCACTGTGGCCACCCCGAGCAGGGCCGGTGCGAGCGCGGCCTGTGAGCGGGCCCGGTTGCGCACGATCGCCATCCAGGCCGCGGGGGGCTCGATGACGATGCCGCGGAAACCTGGCACACCGAGTTGAGCCAGACCCAAGACGATGATCAGCAGGCCGGCACCGATCTGCACCCAGGTGCGCAGGCCGACGGAGAGCTGCACCGCAGCCCCCAAGGCGCCCAGCAACGCCCCGAGCAGGGCGTGGGAAACCAGTTTGCCGCCCAGGAACCCGCCCACCGGGGTGAGGTCATCGCCAAGCTGCGCACGCCAGCCGGGTCGCTGCGGCGTCTGCACCGGCCCCGTACCCAGCGTCGCGCCGCCGACGGCGCTGGGTTGGGCGGCCACGGCACGTTGCCGGCTGATCAGTCCAGTCAGCAGACCACCTTGCACGGCGGCGCACGACACGCCACCGGCGAACAGGCCGGTCACCAAGACAGCACCGAGGTTCACGAAAAAGCCTCCTGCAGAATGTAAGGAAATGCCCTAGGGGACGGTCCAGCCCGGTGCTCAGCACCCGCCCAGCTAGCCCACCCAGTCCATTGGGACACGGTGAGGCGGGCGGGGTTCTCCTATGTCCGCAGTAGACACAGTTTCGCAAGGCTTGCTGCCCGCGGAACAACAATGGGGATCAGTCGACGCCCGCACCGCGGCGACAGCACCGGCGCGAAAGTCCGGAGCCAGGTAGGCCGCAGGCCCACCATCACGGCCGCGGCAGCGACGAGGAACACCAGGCAGGCCGCCAGGCCGCCACCCAGGCCCGGTGGGCCGTACCCAGTAGGGGCCAAGACTCCTGTGGTGCCAGCAACCACCCACACCGCAGGGAAATGCTGCCGGGAGTCGGCCGCGGTGGCGTCACCCAAGGAGTGGCTCACCACCCCCGCCGTCACCGCCTCAACAGCGCCATGCTGGGCAGCGTCGAGCGCCATGCCCGCACTCGCCCCCTGCTCGACGGCCATGACGGTCATGGCGTTGGGGCACTGCACGCCGTGCGCGACGAGCAGCCCCACCAGCACCGCTAGCGCAACAGCAAGCCGCGCGAGATATCCTCGCACGGCTTGCACATAGCGGGTCGAACCCGTCACGCCGGGTAGGCTATCCGATCGCATCAACGACCCGGCGCCCCGTCAGCCACGATCCCCCTTAGGGCGACGGCTCTCACTCGGTCGTGGCGGCGGCTTGATCAACATATCTGGAACTCGCGCGTAGGCGCCGGCAGAAGCGCCGGTGGGACGACCGACGTATCTGTCGTTTGCCACCCCACCGGGGGTGGGATACGGTGGGTTTTGTGGATTCGTATCAGCAGTCGGTGGTCAATCGGTTGAAGACCGCCCGCGGTCACGTCAGTGGCATTATCTCGATCATTGAGCGGGACGCTTACTGCCCGGATGTGATGAAGCAGCTTTCTGCGGTGCAGGGGTTGCTGGAGGGGGCGAGCCGGATCATGCTGCGCCGGCATCTGGAGACCTGTGTGGCCAAGGCGATGCAGCAGGGCCGAACCGAGCAGATCGTCGATGAGCTGATGGAGACGTTGAAGTTCGACAAGCACGTCTTCCGGCCGCCGCAGGCACCGGAAGACGACGGGTCCGGCCTCGGACCGCAGGGGGTGGCGCATGCCTGACACGGCGACGGATAAGAGCAGCGCGTCAGGGTCGTCCGGCGCGGCGACGCTGGACTTTACCGTGCGCGGCATGACCTGCGGGTCGTGTGCGCAGCGGGTGCAGCGCACCTTGGGCAGGCAACCGGGGGTGGTGGCGGCGGAGGTGAACTTCGCGACGGCGACGGCGCACGTGGTGCTGGCCGAGCCGCCCGCCGATCCCGACGCGCTGGTCGCGGCTGCGGAGAAGATCGGCTACCGGCTGGAGCGCCCTGGCGCGCAGACTGCCGGTGGCGCGCCAGAGCCCGATGAGGAGGCCGCGGCGCAACGGTCCTGGTGGTGGCGGGTGGTCTTGGCCTGGCCGCTGGGGCTGACGACGATGTCGTTGGCGTTCTGGGCGCATCAGGACTGGTCGCCTTGGGCGCAGCTGGTGTTGGCCACCCCCGTGCAGTTCGTGGTGGGCTGGCCGTTCCTGCGCGGGGCGGCGCAGCGGGCCCGGCGGCTGTCGGCGAACATGGACACCCTGATCGCGATCGGCACGCTGGCTGCCTACACGTTCTCACTGGTGGAGCTGCTGGCGGGGCGCCGAGATTTCTACTTCGAGACCGCGGCGTTGTTGATCGCGTTTTTGGTGCTGGGCCGGTATTTCGAGGTCCGCGCCAAGCGGCGAGCTGGTAAGGCGATTCGGGCGCTGCTGGAGCTGGGCGCTAAGGAAGCCCGGGTGATCCGCGACGGGGTCGAGGTGATGGTCCCCGTCGAGCAGGTCCGGGTTGGGGATCTGCTGCGGATTCGGCCCGGGGAGAAGATCCCCACCGACGGTGAGGTCATCGAGGGCGCCTCGGCGGTGGATGAGTCGATGCTGACCGGCGAGTCGGTGCCGGTGGACAAGACAGCCGGCGCGACGGTGGCTGGTGCGACGGTCAACACCAGCGGGGTGCTCACCGTGCGGGCCACCGCGGTGGGCTCGGACACCGCGCTGGCGCAGATTGTGTCGCTGGTGGCGGCCGCGCAGGCGGGCAAGGGCCAGGCGCAGCGGTTGGCCGACCGGATCTCGGCGGTGTTCGTGCCGGCCGTGATCGTCATCGCGGTGGGCACCTTCGTCGGCTGGTGGCTGTTGGGCGGGAACCCGGTTACGGGGCTGATCGCCGCGGTGGCGGTGCTGATCGTGGCCTGCCCGTGCTCGCTGGGGCTGGCCACCCCGGTGGCGCTCATGGTGGGTACCGGGCGCGGCGCGAGCCTCGGGATCCTGATCAAGGGCGTGGAGGTGCTGGAACGCACCCGCAAGATCACCACGGTGGTGTTCGACAAAACCGGCACCCTCACTAGGGGTGATATGGCACTGACCGACACCGAGGCGGGCACCGGGACGGACCCAAGCGAGCTGCTGCGCCGCGCTGGGGCGGTGGAGGCCGACAGCGAACACCCGATCGGTCAGGCCATTGCTACCGCCGCGCGGGCCGCGTACGGCGCGCTGCCGGCGGTGACCGGGTTCGTCTCGCTGGCTGGGAACGGGGTGCGGGCCGACGTCGAAGGGCAGACGGTGTGGGTCGGGCGGCGCAGGCTGGTCGCCGAGGCCGGGCTCACGTTGCCCGACGATCTGGCTCGGGTCGCCGAACGGCTGGAGGGCCAGGGCCGTACCGCGGTGTTCGCCGGCTGGGATGGGCAGGTGCGGGGGGTGCTGGCGGTGGCCGACACTCTCAAAGACGGCGCCGCCGAGACGGTTGCGAAGTTGCACCGGATGGGTCTGAAGGTTGCAATGATCACCGGTGATAACGCGCGCACCGCGGCGGCGATCGCGCAGCGGGTGGGCATCGATACCGTGCTGGCCGAGGTGCTGCCGGCGGATAAGCAGTCCGAGGTGGCCCGGTTGCAGGCCGCCGGTGAGGTCGTCGCGATGGTCGGCGACGGGGTCAACGACGCCCCGGCGCTGGTGGCCGCTGACCTGGGGATCGCGATCGGTACCGGTACCGACGTGGCGATCGAGTCCTCCGACCTGACGTTGATGCGCGGGGAGCTGGCGGGGGTGCCCACCGCGATCCGGTTATCCCGGCGGACCTACCGCACCATTTGGCAGAACCTGGGGTGGGCGTTCGTCTACAACGTGGCGCTGATCCCGCTGGCCGCCTCCGGGCTGCTCAACCCGATCATCGCTGGCGCTGCGATGGGCTTCTCCTCGGTCAGCGTGGTGACCAATTCACTGCGCCTGCTGCGCTTTTCCGACCGGCAACCGAGCCCCACCCAGCCAACGGTGCAGACCACACCGCGCGGATCAGACTACGTGCGGGTGCACCTGCGCGGGGGTGGCTGGGTCGAAGGCTACCGGCGGGCCGCCACCAACGGCCACGCGCGAGTGCTGCTACTGTACGCAGTCGCGATACGCGACGCCCGTGGCGCTACCCGCACGCCGAGCCCGATGGAGTCGTTCATCCCCGCGTGCGACACCGAGCGCATCGACGCGCTCGCCGCGCCAACCAACCGTGGAGCCTGACATGCCCGTGCATCCCGAGGAGATCACCACGGCAGCATTGCGGCGGCGCTGGCGCGGTTATGACCCC
>DATFDO010000180.1:0-5562 GCA_035252045.1 Pseudonocardiaceae bacterium | reverse complement strand
GCCAGGTGGCGGGCCACGGCCGCCAGCGCGCGGTGCGACCCGGTAGTGCCGTGCAGGCCCAGCACCACGGGCGCGGCACCCGGTGCACCGGGGCCGGCGACACCGACAGTCAAAGCGCCGCCGGCGACTGGGACCGCCAGTTCGGTGTGGAATGGGGTGGTAGGCATTGCCGGCTCAAGGTGCCAGCAGGTGCTGGTTGGTCCGGCGAACCAGGTAGGCGAGTTCAGGTATCTCCACCACTTCCCGGTCTGCCGCATGGAGCCGTTCGGCGCCCTCGCAGTTGACGAACAGGTCGGGCTCACGCCATGCGAACACGATCCGCGCAATCGGAGTGGCGAGGATGAGGTCGGTACAACTGCGCGGGCGCGACGCTCGGGTACTGCACGGTTCGAGCGAGCTGTAGAGGGTAGCTCCGGCCAGGCGGTAGTCATGGGCCATGAGCTTGGTGAGAGCGACCTCCTCGGCGTGATCATGGGGATGGATCTCGCGGGAATAGCCCGTGGCGAGCACCGCGCCGTTGGCTTCGACGATGACCGCACCGACTGAGAAGGCGCTGCGCGACGGGGGGCAATTGTGCGCGAGTTCGATAGCTCGCCGCAGGTACCGGCGATCCCGATCGGTGGACGGTTGGCTCACCGGCCACCAGCACCGGGGCAGGCCAGGTAGCGGAGCAGGACGACGTCGCCCATCGGGCGGGTCTCGGCGAGCGTCAGCGGATTGTCCGGACCCTGCGGGAACCGACCGGGATGAACGAACCGAGCAGCGGTGTGATCACCGATGAAAAACGGAGCGATCACCACCTGGATCTCATCCACTAGTCCGGCGCTGAGAAACTGAGTATGGACGGTTCCGCCGCCCTCCACCATCAGGCGTTTCACCCCGCGCTTACCGAGATCATCCAGCACGGCGGCCAGGTCGACGGGGTCTCCGGCTGCGACGACGGCCGCCGCAGTGCCGAGTGCCTCGCGCAAGGCAGGCACGGCGGGATCGCGTGCGTAGACAAGTTTCTCGCTGTCCCCCGAGGCGAAGAACCGGGCCGCCACGTTGAGGTCACCGCTGCCGGTCAGCGTGACCTTCATCGGATGTGCAGCCATGCCGCGCCGGATCCGTTGCTCCTGGTGCCCAGCACAGCGGATGAGCAGCCGGGGATTGTCCCGGCGGATGGTGCCCGCCCCCACCATGATGGCATCGACACCCGCCCGGACCTCGTCGACCCGATCGAGGTCCGCCTCGTTGGACAACATCAACCGGGCATCGCCGGCGTCGTCGAGGTAGCCGTCGATGGACATCGCCGCCGACAGCAGGACATACGGGTGTGCCGCCACGACCGTCGATTATCCGCTCTGACCGCTGCTGGCTGATGCAGCGCGTAGTGGGGCCTGCTCCCCGGTCAGCTGGCACTCCCCGGACCTCGCGCTTAGGCAATCCGGGTGGATTTTCGGCCGGTGGGTATTTCGCCGCCCTCTGGTGGTCGCTGCCGGCTGGGCGCTACATGGCGAAGCGTCCGGTCTGTTCACCGCCCTGGCACGCCCGGTGAGCTGCGGATGTCACGGTCCGTCTCATCGTCCACAATGGCCTGACGGATCCGATCGGTCGGCTATCACCGCCATGGCCTATCGGCACGACAGCAGGGTGACGGGGCTTTAAGTCCACGAGCGGCGTCCGGTAGACAGTGCACTGCGGCGTGACTGGCACTGCGGCGTGACGGCAGTGCAGCCGAATCGTTATGCGTGACAAGGGCGCTCTCGGGGTGGTCGGGGGAGCGACAAGGAGGTAGGTAGTGGATCGTCGGGTGCGGCGGGCAGTGCTGGATCGCTTGGCGGCGGTTGAGGACATGGCTGCACGGGCGGGCGCAACGCTGTCGGTGCCGCTGGCGCGCAGGCATATCCAGACCATCACCGACGGATGGCGCGAACTCCTCGTCCAACACCAGCCTGACCACACTGGCCGCTGCCCGGTCTGCTCGGGATGGTTGCGACGTCGCCGGTGGCCTTGCCATGTGTGGGAAACCGCCCACCGGCACCTCATCGGGGACGGCACCGAGCCGCTTGAGCGGCTCGCCCGCAATCCCAATCCGTTCTGCCAGCCGCGCCAGGTGCTCGTCGTGCCGCGCCAGCTCGAGGCTTCCCCGGTCAGTTCCCGGCTCGGCCGGCCCGACAAGGCGTCGGTACCGCACCGCTGATCTCTGAGCTGGGCCGCAACGGCCCCGTCGCTGCCAGAATCGCCGCTTAACCTGGCAGACGTGCCCCCACAGAGTTTCGCGCACCGGGGCGGCTGGATCCGCAGGCTCTGGGCAGCGTCCTGGCGCCATCCGCGCTTGGCGCTCGTGGCCCTGCTCGCCTCCGGCCTCGGCGTCGGCGCGGAGGCCGCCATCCCGCTGCTGACCCGCCTGGCCGTCGACGATGCCGTGGCGGGGATCACCCAGCGACTGGGGTGGCTGGTCAGCGCCCTGGCCGGGCTGGCGCTGCTGCAATTCGCCACTGCGTTCGTCCGCCGTTATCTCGGCGGGTGGCTGTCTCTGGACGTGCAGCACGACCTGCGTAATGCGGTGTTCCACGCCGTGCAGAAACTCGACGGCGCCAAGCAGGACAGCCTGCGCACCGGGCAGGTCGTCTCCCGCGCCATCTCCGATCTGGCGCTGGTGCAAGGATTGTTGTCGATCGTGCCCCTGACGGCGGGCGTGGTGGTGCTCTGCGCTGTCGCGCTGGCGGCGATGCTGTGGCTGTCACCCGTGCTCACGCTGGTCGCGCTGGTCGTGGTGCCGGCTACCGGGCTGATCACTACCCGGATGCGGCATCGGTTGTTTCCGGCGACCTGGTCGGCGCAGCAACGCGCGGCCGACCTCGCCGAGCACGTGGAGGAGACCGTCACCGGGGTGCGGGTGGTCAAGGGTTTCGGCCAGGAGGGCCGGGTGTTGTCCCGGCTCGAGGCGCTGGCCCGGCAGCTGTATGCCGAACGGCTGCGCGCAGCACGCCTGAACGCGACATTCGCTCCGACGCTCACCGCGTTGCCGTCATTGGGGCAGGTCGCGGTGTTCGCGCTGGGCGGCATGCTGACGCTGAGTGGAAAGATCAGCTTGGGCACGTTCGTGGCGTTCGCCGCGTACTTGGCGCTGCTGGTCGGCCCGGCCCGGCTGATCGCCAGCCTGGTGGTCCTCGCACAATTGGCCCGGGCCGGGGTGGAACGGGTCTACGAGCTGATCGACTCGCAGCCGGAGATACAGGACGCGCCCGACGCGATCGACATCCCGGACGGTCCGCTGGCGGTGCAGCTGTCCGGGGTGCGTTTCGGCTACACCCGCAGCGAGCCGGTGCTCGACGAGCTGTCACTGCGCATCGAACCGGGCGAGACGCTGGCCCTGGTGGGCACCCCGGGCTCGGGCAAGTCCACCGTGTCGCTGCTGCTGGCCCGGTTCTACGAACCGCAGCAGGGCACCATCCGGATCGGTCCACCCGGTCACACCGTCGACATCCGGCAGCTGCGGCTGGTGTCCCTGCGCCGCGCCCTGGGGATGGTCTTCGAAGAGGCGTTCTTGTTCTCCGACACGGTACGGGCCAACATCGCCTACGGATGTCCGGACGCCACCGACGAGCAGGTGCGCCGGGCGGCGAAGGCGGCCGCGGCCCACGACTTCATCTGCTGCTTGCCGCAGGGTTACGACACCAAAGTCGGTGAGCGCGGGCTCACCCTGTCCGGCGGCCAACGGCAGCGGATTGCGCTAGCCAGAGCGCTGCTGTTGGACCCGCGGGTGCTGGTGCTCGACGACGCCACCTCCGCGGTCGACGCCGCGACCGAGGCCGCCATCCACGCCACCCTGCAGACGGTCACCGCGCAGCGCACCACCATGCTCATCGCACACCGCCGCTCGTCGCTGGCCCTGGCCGACCGGATCGCGGTACTCGACGGCGGGCGGGTGGTGGACGTCGGAACACAGGCGGAGCTGCGCACCCGGTGCCCGCTGTTCCGTGCCCTGCTCGCCGGGCCCGGTGAGCTGATCGAAGACGTCACCGTGGTAGCAAGCCCGGACCTGAGTCAGGATCTGGGTCCGGACGGCATCACGGCGCAGCTGTGGCCCACCGCAGCGTTGGTGGACGCGCCGGCCGGCAGCAGCGGTGGTCCACGAGCCGTGCACAGCGCCGCAGGCGTGGTGCGGGGCGGGGTGGGTGGCGGTGGCCGGGGCGGGATGGCAGCCAGCATGGTCGGCAGCATCGGGCCCACCCCGGACCTGCTCGCAGCGGTGGCCGCATTGCCGCCGGCCAGCGCGCAGCCGCGGCTGGGCGCAATCGACCCGACCGCACCCGATCCGTACTTCCGGCTCCACCGGCTGCTGCGCCCGATGCTGGGATGGCTGGCGCTGACCGCTGCACTGGTCGGGCTCGACGCGCTGGCCACGGTGGCGTTCCCGGCGCTGGGCGGTCTCGCCGTCGAGGCCATCACCCGGCATGCACCGCACCTGCTCGCCATCGCAGTCGCCATCGGGCTCGGGGTCATCATCGCCGACTGGCTGGTCGTCTCGGCGCAGACGGTGGTCGCCGCCCGAGCCGGGGAAACGCTGCTCTATCTCGTGCGGATCCGCAGCTTCGCCCACCTGCAGCGGCTCGGGCTGGACTATTTCGAGCGCGAGATGGCGGGTCGCATCATGACGCGGATGACCACCGACGTGGACGCCTTGTCCACGTTCCTGCAGACCGGCCTGTCCACCGCGCTGATCAGCGTCCTCACCGTGGTCGGCGTCGCGATCGCGCTGCTGGTCACCGACGCCGGTCTGGCGGTGGTGGCGATGCTGGGCCTACCCCTGCTGATCGCGGCCACGGTGATGTTCCAGCGGCTGTCCTCGGTGGCGTACGCCGAGGCACGGGAACGGGTCAGCGAGGTCAACGCCGACCTACAGGAGAATGTGTCCGGTGCCCGGGTGACCCAGGCGTTCACCCGGGAGCAACGCTCGGCCCGGGAGTTCTCCGCACGCAGCAATGCCTACCTGCGCAGCCGGCTGCGCGCCCAGCGCTACATCGCCACCTACTTCCCCTTCGTGGGCCTGCTGTCCGGGCTCGCGCAAGCCACGGTGCTCGGCGTCGGCGCCTTCCGGGTCGCCACCGGCACCATCAGCGCCGCAGTACTCACCGCGTTCCTGCTGTACCTGGGGCTGTTCTTTGCGCCGGTGCAACAGCTGTCCCAGGTTTTCGACGGCTACCAGCAGGCCGCAGTCGGGCTGCGGCGCATCCGGGAATTGCTGGACACCCCGGTTTCGGTGCCGGCGCCGGGCGCCGATGCGGTCGCCGTGCCGGCCCGGCTGCGCGGCGAGGTCGAGCTGCGCGAGGTCAGCTTCAGCTACCCCGGCTCGCCGGCACCCGCGCTGGCCGGGGTGTCACTGCGCATCGCGCCCGGACAGACCGTCGCCTTGGTGGGGACCACCGGAGCCGGCAAGTCCACCGTCGTGAAGCTGCTGGCGAGGTTTTACGACCCGACAGCCGGAACCGTGCTGGTCGACGGGGTGGACGTCCGCCGGTTCGAGCCGGCGGCGTTTCATCACCGGCTGGGCGTGGTGCCGCAGGAGGCGCACCT
>DATFDO010000179.1:0-7703 GCA_035252045.1 Pseudonocardiaceae bacterium | reverse complement strand
CCATGTCACGGCCGCTGCGCCGGCCAGCAGGCAGCCGGCTGCAGCGACCGCGGCGACTACGGATCCATTGCCGTGCAACCGGCCGGCCAGGAACAACCCCAGGTCGGCCTTGCTGCGCACCAGACCGCGCTCGACGGCCGATTCGACCCCGCCGGAATGCGCGTGCCCGCCAGTGGGCAGTCGCGAATCGGCCAGCAACAGTGACGCCAGCACGGTCATCAGAACAGGAAATAGCGTTGGGTCATCGGAATCTCCTGCGCCGGATGCGGTTCCACCACCGCACCGTCGATCCGTACGGTGAACGTTTCCGGGTCTACCTCGATGCGCGGGAGCGCGTCATTGAGCGGCATATCGGTCTTGCGTAGTGCCCGGGTGTCACGCACCGCCACCAGCCGGCGCCGGACCGCCACTGTCTCGGCGAGGTGACCTTGCGCAGCAGCAGGGGCCACGAAGTGCACCGAGGTAGCGGCGGCACTCGCCGCTGCGGCGCCGAACATGGGCCGGGGCAGCACGGGCTGCGGGGTGGGGATGGAGGCGTTGGAGTCGCCCATCGCGGCCCAGGCGATCATGCCGCCCTTGAGCACCACGCTCGGCCGTACCCCGAAGAACGCGGGCTGCCACAGCACCAGGTCGGCGAGCTTGCCCACCTCCACCGAGCCGACCTCACCGTCGAGGCCATGCGCCACCGCCGGGCAGATCGTGTACTTGGCCACATAACGTCGTGCCCGCAGGTTGTCCGCGGTCGCCGGGTCCCCGGGCAAGGCGCCGACCCGGCGCTTCATCACGTGCGCGGTCTGCCAGGTCCGCAGGATCACCTCACCGACCCGGCCCATCGCCTGCGAGTCCGACCCGATCATCGAGATGGCCCCGAGGTCGTGCAGTAAGTCTTCGGCCGCGATGGTGGCGGGCCGGATCCGGCTCTCCGCGAACGCGAGGTCCTCCGGCACGGTGGGATTGAGGTGGTGGCACACCATGAGCATGTCGAGGTGTTCGTCGATGGTGTTCACGGTGTGCGGGCGGGTCGGGTTGGTCGAGCTGGGCAGCACGTGGGGCTGCGCGGCCACGGTGATGATGTCCGGCGCGTGGCCACCACCGGCTCCTTCAGTGTGATAGGCGTGGATGGTTCGCCCGCCGATCGCGGCCAGCGTGTCGGCGACATACCCCGCTTCGTTGAGGGTGTCGGAGTGGATCGCCACCTGAACGCCGGTGTCGTCGGCGACCCGCAGGCAGGCGTCGATGGCCGCCGGGGTGGACCCCCAGTCCTCGTGCAGCTTGAACCCGCTGGCACCGGCCGCGACCTGCTCGTACAGCGCCTGCTCACCGACGGTATTGCCCTTGCCCAGCAGGGCGACATTCACCGGCAGCTCGTCGAGGGACTCCAGCATCCGCGCCAGGTACCAGGCTCCCGGGGTCACCGTGGTCGCTTTGGTGCCCTCCGCGGGGCCGGTGCCGCCGCCGATCAGCGTGGTGACGCCCGATCCCAGCGCTTCGGGTACCTGCTGCGGGCTGATCAGGTGCACGTGGCAATCCACGGCCCCGGCGGTGAGGATCAGCCCGTTACCGGCGATCACCTCGGTTCCCGGGCCGATGACCAGCGCCGGGTGCACCCCATCCATGATGTCCGGATTTCCGGCCTTGCCCAGGCCGAAAATCCGGCCGTCCCGCACCCCGACGTCGGCCTTGATCACGCCCCAGTGATCCAGCACGACCGCACCGGTGATGACCAGATCCGGGGCACCTTCCGCCCGGGTGGTCCGGGCCTGGCCCATCGACTCCCGGATCACCTTGCCGCCCCCGAAGACCACCTCGTCGCCGCCGTGCGGGCCACGGCACCGGTCCTCGGTGACCTCCACCAGCAAGTCGGTATCGGCCAGCCGCACCCGGTCGCCCTCGGTGGGGCCGACAAGCTTGGCGTAACGGCTGCGCTCGACGGTCCACCTGCCGCCGCCGGCCGCCGAAGTGTCTGCCTCAGTGGGGGCGGGCGCATCAAGGCGCAGGCCGGGCACGACGCGGGCGCCGCCCAGCGGCACCATCCGCACGACCCGTTCGAGGCCGGGCTCGAAACGCACGGACGTGCCTGCCGGGATCGCCAGTCGCATCCCGGTGGCAGCGGTGCGGTCCATGTCGAGCGCCGGATTCGCCGCGGCGAGGTGGAAGTGCGATCCCACCTGTATTGGCCGGTCACCGGTGTTGCGAATGGTCAGCTCCTGACCGACGTGCGGCCCCAGCACGACCGGTTCTCCGGCAAGCAGCAGCTCGCCGGGCACCACCGGGTCACCGGTCATTGGATCGGCCGATGCACAGTGACGAGCTTGGTTCCGTCCGGGAAGGTCGCCTCAGCCTGCACCGATGTGATCATCTCCGGCACGCCGTCCAGCACGTCCTCCCGGTTGAGCACCCGCTGGCCTCCCGCCATCAAATCGGCGACGCTGCGCCCGTCCCGGGCTCTTTCCAGCACCCACGAGGTGATGACCGCGACCGCCTCCGGATAGTTCAGCCGCAATCCTCTGGCTCGGCGCTGCTGAGCCAGCTGGCCCGCCACGTGCACGAGGAGCTTTTCCTGCTCATGCGGGGACAGCAACATCTTGATTCCTCCTCGCAGCAACGCCAGGTCAGCGTCAATACAGCGTCAAAGTGACGCTATTATAGCGCTCATGGCGACGATTCAAGTGCGCGATGTACCGGAGGATGTGGCGCAGATTTACCGACGTCGAGCCCAGGCGTCGGGGAAGTCGCTGCAGTCCTACATGCGGGAACAGCTAATCGCGATGGCGCGACGCCGCGATAAGGCGGAAGTGATGGCGGTCGTCGAGCAGACGCTCAATCAGGATCCACGACCCGGGTTGAGCGCGGACACCATCCGCTCCGGGCTGCGGGAGCTCCGGGGTGAGTGACTACGTTGTGGATGCCTCCGCCGCACTGAGCGCGCTGGGCCGAAAGGATGCCGTCGGTATCGCGGCGCACAAGCGGATTGCCGAGGCAACCTGCCATGCCCCGCACCTTCTCGACGCCGAAGTGGGTCAAGTTCTGCGCCGCGGCGAGCGCGCCGGAGAGATCAGCGAGGAGACCGCGCGCATCGCTCTTCGCGCGCTCCCAGAGATGATCGACTATCGTTACCCGCACACCGGCCGGGTAGCGTCGCTTGCCTGGGAGCTGCGGCGCACGCTCTCCTTTTACGACGCCTTATATGTCGCGCTGGCCGCAGTGCTGGATGTCCCATTGCTTACCGGGGACGTGCAACTGAGCAAGGCGCCCGGCCTATCCTGCCGGGTGACCTTGATCAGTTGACGGTCACGTGACCTTGGCGGGTTCCAGACTGGCTGAGCCGTCTCCGGCCCGAGGTTGGGGAACGATGACCGGCGTGCCCTCGCGCGTCGCCGGTCGGGTCGCGGGGTGCTCGACCAGAGCGAGGACCCTGGATGCCATGAACCGAGCGGTGCGCACCGGCGTGCCACCACGGGTGACCTCGGTGACCTCCACGATGCCACGGCCGTGGGTGATCTCCACCCGTCGACCATTGCGGGTCGCTTCGATCTCGTAGGTTCGGGTGGATCCGCCGGCGTCGATGACGATCTCGGTGCGATCGCCCTTCATCACTTGCCATCCTTATGCGTACCAGTCTGACCCCGAACGATCGTCCGCGGCGGCGAATTGATGTGGACCCGGGGGTACAAGCCCACCCAATCCGGACACTTACTACAACAACTCATTGCCGCGTTCATTCCCCGTACCTGGGCGGCTCAGATCGCCATCGCGGCACGGACGTGGTCGAGGGCGTCGGCACCGCCGTCACCGGTAGAGGTGATCCGGCCGGCTTCCATGACGTAGTAGCGGCTGGCCGCGGCCAGAGCGAAACCGACATGTTGTTCGACCAGCAGAATCGACAGCCCCTCCCGAGCGGTCAACGACAAGATGGTCTGTTCGATCTCGGCTACCACCGTGGGCTGGATGCCTTCGGTCGGCTCATCCAGGATCAGCATGCGCGGCTTGGTGATCAACGCTCGGGCGATGGCCAGTTGCTGGCGCTGGCCACCGGACAGCAGTCCGGCCCGGCGCGATAGCAGATCTCTGAGCGCGGGGAACAGATCCAGTGCCTCGGCGATCAGTTTCTTGCCGTCTCGCCGGGTGTCCGCGACCAGTTGGAGGTTCTCCGCGGTGGTGAGTTGGGGAAAGCATTGCTGCCCCTGGGGCACGTACCCGACACCACGCTTGACCCGCTCGTTGGGACGCATGCGGGTGATGTCCTCGCCGTCGAGCATGATGGACCCTGAGCTGGGCTGGAGCAGCCCGACGGCGGCACGCAGCAGGGTCGTCTTGCCGGCACCGTTGTGCCCCATCACCGCGGCCACCCCGCCCGCCGGTACCTCGATGCTCGCACCGTGCACCACGGTGGTCCGTCCGTACCCGACGTGCACACCAGACAGTGTCAGCATCAGGATGCGACCTCCGACCGGCCGAGGTAGACCTCCTGGACCCGGGGATCGGCTTGCACCTGAGCCACCGTCCCCTCGCTGAGCACCTTCCCGGCGTGCAGCACGGTGACCGAGTTGGCGAATGAGCGCATGAAGTCCATGTCGTGTTCGACCACCACAACGGTGCGTGCGCTACCGATCCGGCACAGTAGCTCCCCGGTCTGGACCCGTTCGTCAGCGCTCATTCCGGCCACCGGCTCATCCAGTAACAAAACACGTGCGTTCTGCACCAGCAACATGCCGATCTCCAGCCACTGCTTCTGTCCATGCGCCAGTGCTCCTGCTTGCGTGTTCCGCAACCCGGTCAGACCGACCGTATCCATGGCCGCCTCGACCTCGGGCGGCACCGAGCAGCGACGGCGCAGCAGCGACAACGGCCTGCGTGCTGCCCCCGCCGCGATGTCGAGGTTCTGTAGGACGGTCAGTTCCTCGAACACACTGGCTGTCTGGAAGGTACGACCTATCCCTAGCCGGGCAATCCGGTGCACCTTTTTGCCCACCAGTTCGGTCCGCCCGAAGCGCACCGATCCAGTGGCCGAAGCCAGCCCGGTGATCGCGTCCACCAAGGTGGTCTTGCCTGCGCCATTAGGCCCGATCAAAAACCGCAAGTCTCCTTGCAATACTGTCATCGACACCCCGTCGACGGCGACGAAACCGTCGAAGACCACCCGCACGTCGGACAGCTCCAGATAATCGGCGCCCATCGTCATTGGCCGGTCTCCGTTCCGGCGCTGACCCCGGACAAATCCGGTTGCGGTGACAGCAAACTCCCTGTATCGGACGGCGGTGGAGACCCAATGCAGTTACGCGCACCGAATCGCAATTTTCGCGGTACCCAATTTTGCAACAACGCCACCGACGACAACCCGGCCGGCAAGAAAGCGATTACCAGAACGAACAACGCACCCTGGAAATAGCTCCAGAACGAGGGAAAACTTTCCGACAGGGCGGTCTGTGCCCAGGCCACTGCGATCGCGCCGAGCACCGGGCCGAACAAGGTGGCCCGGCCGCCGATCGCCACCCCGATGAGAAAGGCGATCGAGGGCACCACGCCGACGTTCGCCGGCGAGATAATCCCCACGATGGGCACGAATAACGCACCCGCGATGCCGGCCATGGCCGCCGCCAGCACGTACGCCACCAGCTTGATGTTCGCCGGATCGTAGCCGAGAAATCGCACGCGCTCTTCTTGATCTCGGACTGCGATGAGTAGCTCCCCGTAACGCGAACGGTAGAGTTGCCACACCACCACCAACATGACCAGCAATGTGATCGCGGCAATGTAGAACAGCATCCGCTTGTTGACCGGGTCGTAGAGGTTGAAACCGAAAAATGAGCGGAAACCGTTAAGCCCGTTGAACCCGCCAAGCGTAACCTGCTGACCGATCAGCAAGATCGAGAATGCCGCCGCCAACGCTTGGGACAAAATGGCGAAATACGCGCCGCGGACGCGCCTGCGGAAGATTGCTATGCCGAGTCCGAAGGCCACCAAGGATGGGATCAGGACTATTCCTAAAAGGGTCACAACCGGAGATCGAAATGGTTCCCACCAGGCCGGGAGGTGCCCGGAACCGTAGAGCATCATGAAATCGGGTACCCCGGACGGCCCGGCATCGGCGAGCTTGAGATGGAAGGCCATCACATAGCCACCCAAACCGAAGAACACACCTTGCCCCAACGTCAGCATGCCACCCCGGCCCCAGGCCAGCCCGATCCCGACCGCCACGATGCCGTAGCAGACGAACCGTCCGAGCAGTGACAACCGGAAATCTGAAAGCACCGCAGGTGCCAGCACCAGCAATGCCAGGGCGCCGAGCACGAAACCGAACGCGGCGCCGTATTTGCGCCTGAGCTTGCCGGCGAGTGTTGCGGTGGCGTTCGTCATGCCAGACTCCTGGTCCGCACGCTGAAGATGCCCTGCGGCCGGATCTGCAAGAAGACCACGATCACGACGAAGACCATGACTTTCGCGATACTCGCGGTGGTGGAGTATTCAAAGGTCGCCTGCAGCAAGCCGAGCCCGAATGCCGCGATCACGGCGCCTTTGATCTGGCCGATGCCGCCGGCGACGACGACGAGGAATGCATCGACGATGTAGCTGGTGCCCAGCGTGGGACCGGTGGAGCCGAGCAAGGTGAGCGCCACACCGGCGATTCCCGCCAGGCCGGAGCCGATGAAGAAGGTGAGCCGGTCGGTGCTCCGGGTGGAGATGCCGACCGTCTCAGCCAGATCCCGGTTCTGCACGACGCCGCGGATCCGGCGTCCCAGCGGGGTCGTCTTCAGCACCAAGGACAGTCCGATAACGGCCACTGCGGCCAGCACCAGGATGAACAACCGCGCCGCGGGCACCTGGGTGAAGCCGAGATCGATACTGCCTGACAGCCAGCCGGGGGCCCGGACGTCGACGTTCGGCGCGCCGAAGATGTCCCGAGCGACCTGTTGCAAGATCAACGATACGCCCCAGGTCACCAGGAGGGTGTCCAGCGGGCGGTAATACATCCGGCGGATCAGGGTGGCTTCCAGGATCACCCCCATCACGCCACCCACCACGAAGCCGAGCGGGATGGCCAGCAGCAGCGATATGCCGGCGTCGGTGATGACGCCTTGGACCACGAAGGCGGTGTACGCGCCGGCCATGATGAACTCACCATGGGCCATGTTGATCACGCCCATCTGCCCGAATGTCAGAGCCAGACCGAGGGCGGCCAGCAGCAATATCGAGCCCAGTGACAGACCTGCTACCAGCTGGCTGAACAATGCTTGCATGACATCGTCCGCTAGCCGGTCAGGCCCTTGGCCCAGTCGTAATTTTTGAGGAAGGGATCCGGCTGGATAGGTGCACCGGAACTCCAATCAGCGTGGATCAGCGCATCAGGACCGACCTTGCCGATCAATGCGGTCTTGGCGATGTGATGGTTTGCGCCGTTGACCGTCACCGTGCCCTCGGGGGCGTCGTAACTCACACCGTCTGCAGCCTTGCGGACATCGTCGGTGGAGAACGACTTTGCCTTCTCGACCATAGCCTTCCACAAGAACAATGAAGTGTAGGCCGCCTCCATCGGATCAGAGGTGACCCGGTTCTGGCCGTACTTGGCCTTGAACGCCTGCACGAATGCCGCGTTGCGTGGGGAATCGATGGTCTGGTAGTAGTTCCACGCGGTCAGCTGCCCCACCACGTTGTCCAGCCCGATGCCACCGATCTCCTCCTCGGCGATCGACACCGATACCACG
>DATFDO010000178.1:0-4528 GCA_035252045.1 Pseudonocardiaceae bacterium | reverse complement strand
TAGATCAAGCTGGGCAGTGCGCGCCGCGGCGAAGTCGGTACCGGATGCGGGCTGGAAGCCGACCCGGCCGGCAAGCCGGGCGGCCCGGCGCAGCAGCGCGCGGCGAAACGCGTCGCTTTCCAGCAAGCCGTGCCAGTGGGTGCCCAGCACATGGCCGCCATCGGAACCCTCATCCGCATCGGACACCAGCGCGGGCTCACCGCGATGCACCACCCGGCCGTGGTGGATCTCGTAGCCGCTGACCGGCTCGCCTAATGCGGTGCCCGACGCCCGGCTGAGGTGTTTGACGGGGTCGAAGACCACCTCGAGGTCCAGCAACCCCAGTCCGGCGACCTGGCCGGCGCAGCATTCGACATCGTCGACGATGACGCGGCCCAGCATCTGGTAGCCGCCGCAGATGCCCAGCACCGGACGTCCGGCCGCGGCGTGGGTCGCCACGGCGGCGGCCAGACCGGTCCGGCGCAACCAGTCCAGATCGGCCACTGTGGACTTCGAGCCGGGCAGCACCACCAGGTCAGCGTCGGTCAACCCGGACGGCTCGGTGACGTACCGCACGGCCACTCCCGGCTCGCAGGCCAGCGCGTCGACGTCGGTGCCGTTGGAAATCCGTGGTAACCGCACGGCGGCCACCCGCAGCCACTGCGTACCGGCCGGCTCGGCCGGCCGGCCCACCACACCATCGGCTGGATACGCCAGCGAGTCCTCGGCATCCAGCCACAATGCATCGGAGAACGGCAACACACCGTAGCTGGGCCGGCCGGTCAATGCCTGCAACTGCGCCAGGCCAGGCCGGAGCAGATCCGGATCACCACGGAATTTGTTGATCACGAATCCAGCCACCAGAGCCTGGTCGGCGGGCGACAGCAACGCCACGGTGCCGAACAGGTGCGCGAGCACACCTCCGCGATCGATATCCCCCACAACCACCACCGGTAGGCCGGCGGCCCGGGCCAAGCCCATGTTGGCGATGTCGGTGGACCGCAGGTTGATCTCGGTGGGCGATCCGGCGCCCTCGCAGATCACCACCTCGTACTCGGCCCGTAGCGCCGCCAGCGCGCCGCGCGCGACGTCGAGCAGCTCAGCCTTGCGGTAACGGTAGGACGACGCCGACACCGTGCCGCACTCCCGCCCAAGCACCACTACCTGGGCACATCGGTCGGTACCCGGTTTGAGCAAGACCGGGTTGAGCCGCACCCCAGGCTCGATGCCGCAGGCTGCGGCCTGCATCGCCTGGGCTCGGCCGATCTCCCCACCATCGAGCGTGACCACCGAGTTGTTGGACATGTTCTGCGCCTTGAACGGCGCCACCGACACGCCACAACGGACCAGCCACCGGCAGATTCCGGCCACCAGCACGCTCTTACCCGCATCGGAGGTGGTGCCGGCGACCAGCAACGCGCCACGCATGGCTTAAGGCAGCGTCAGGATCTCCGCCCCGTCCGCCGTGACGACCAGGGTGTGCTCGAACTGGGCGGTGCGCTGCTTGTCCTTGGTGGTCACCGTCCAGCCGTCGGACCACACGTCGTAGTTGATCGTCCCCAGCGTGATCATCGGCTCGATGGTGAAGGTCATGCCCTGCTCCAGCACGGTGTCCACCGCAGGCTCGTCGTAATGCAGCACGACCAGCTTGCCGTGGAAGGAGCGGCCGATCCCGTGGCCGGTGAAGTCGCGGACCACGCCGTAGCCGAAGCGCTTGGCGTAGGCCTCGATGACCCGCCCGATCACGTTGAGCTGCCGGCCGGGGCGCACTGCGCGGATCCCGCGCATCATCGCCTCGTGGGTGCGCTCGACCAGCAACCGGTCCTCGTCAGCGACGTCACCGGCGAGGAAGGTGGCATTGGTGTCGCCGTGCACACCACCGATGAACGCGGTGACGTCGATGTTGACGATGTCACCGTCCTCGATCACGGTCGAGTCCGGGATGCCGTGGCAGATCACTTCGTTCAGCGAGGTGCAGCACGATTTGGGAAAGCCCTTGTAGCCCAGCGTCGAGGGGTAAGCGCGGTGGTCGACCAGGAACTCGTGCACTACCCGGTCCACCTCGTCGGTCGTGACGCCGGGAGCCACTGCCCGCCCGCCCTCGGCGAGTGCGTGCGCAGCGATCTTGCCCGCCACCCGCATCGCCTCGATCACCTCGGGCGGCTGGATCAACGATTCGGTGCAGGGTCTGGGCGCGGCTTTACCGACGTACTCTGGCCGCCGGATCTCCGGTGGCACCGGACGCATCGGTGTCTGCACGCCAGGGCGCAAGGGCGTTCTCACGGGCATGCCCCCACCTTAAGCCCGACCTCAGACATCACGGCGAAGGCAGTGCGGACAGGAAGCGTCCGGAGACATCCAGCGCTGGACCGGATGAATCCGCGCCGACGATCAGGGTCGCGAAGGCAAGGTCGCCACGGAAGCCGACGAACCAGCCATGCGCGTCGGTAGCGTTGGCTTCCGCGGTACCGGTCTTGCCGTAGAGCTGACCCTCGCCGGCCAGGGATTGCGCGGTGCCCCGGGTCACCGTCTCCCGCATCATCAGGCGCAGCGCATCGGCGACCTCACGCGGCACCGGTGCCACCGGCCCCAGCGCCACGTGGGTCGGTATGTCTCTGATCAGAACCGGGGTGGGCACTTTGCCGCCAGCAGCTACCGTCGAGGCGACCAGCGCCATGCCGAACGGGCTGGCGAGTACACGTCCCTGCCCGAAGCCGTTTTCCGCACGCCGAACCATCGACTCCGACGGTGGCACCTGACCGGTGACAGTGGTGATGCCGGCGATGCCGTAATCCATGCCGATGCCCATCTGATCCGCCGCATCGGTCAACGCACCAGGTCCCAGACGGGCCGCCAGCTGCGCGAAGGTGGTGTTGCAGGAATGGGCGAAAGCCGTGTGCAGGGGCACCGTGCCCAGGTCGAACAAGTGGTCGTTAGGCACTACTCGCTCGCCGACGATAGTGGTCGAGGGGCAGGCCACCGGTGAATCCACGGTGACCTGCTTGGCCTCCAGCGCGGCCACCGCAGTGACGATCTTGAAAGTGGAGCCGGGCGGGTAGCGCCCGGTCAGCGCGAGCGGGCCCTGGGCGTCGGCCGCGCCGTTCTGCGCCACCCCGAGGATCTCCCCGGTGGACGGTTGGAGTGCCACGATCACCGCGGCCTTGGACACCGTGTCGACCGCCTGCTCGGCGGCAGTCTGTACGGCGCGATCGACCGTGGTGGTTACGGTCGGTACCGGATGTGGCTGCTGGACGGCGAGGGTTTCGACCTCCTCGCCCATCGGGTTAACCGTGACGATGCGCCAGCCGGCGGCGTCGTCGAGCTGCCCCTCGACTACTGCCCGAATGCCGGGCACCAGCTGGGTGGCAAAACCCCGGTCGGGTCCCAACAGCTGCCGTTGGGTGGGAAAACTCACCCCGGGCAGGTCGTGGATGCGATCCCGCACTGATTGGTAATCGCGCTCCCGCAGCACCGCCACCGCACTGGGTTGCCCGGCCGGGGCCGCGTTGGCACCCGCGATGATCGACTGCTCGGTGATCATAGGATCGAATTGCCCGAGGGCGGCTGCCAACGGGGCGGCCACTGCGGCCAGATCCGGTGTCTTGCTGCGGTCCAGCGCAACGGTGACCACGGTTTGCCAGGTGAGCAGCGGCACCCCAGCCCGGTCGACGACGGCCGGCGGATCCACCGGGATGTCGCGCAGCGATAGCCGCTGCTGTACGGACAAGCGCGGATGCAGCACCGCTGGTCTCCACCGCACCGCCCAGCCCTCGGCTGTGGACGCCGGGACGAGATCGAAACCGCCCGCATACCGCCATACCCGGTTACGGCCCAAGTTCCAGGCCGCGGAGAACGAAGCCATGGCCATCTGGTCGCCGGTCCGAGTATCACCCATAGTGAACTGCACGCTCTGCGGTTTCAGGTCATCACGGATCTGCCGGATCAATGCGGTCGCGGCCGCCGGATTGTCGGTGAGCCGTCCAGCCCCGGCGGCGTCGCCCCGGGCCACGGCATCCAGGAACGCGGCTGCGGCGTCCCGCGGATCGGACCCGAAAATACCGCAACCGGACAGCAGCGACGCTATCAGGGTGAGCGTCACCGTCAGGACCGCCAGCACGGCGGTTACCAGACGTTGTCGGCGCACGGCCGCGAGTATGCCCCTAGCCGGTTCGCTCCAGCGACGGTTAGCGACAGTCGTCAAAACAGCACCGTGGCGAAGCAGCCCACCTGAGTGAAACCGACCCGCCGGTACGCGGCGCGGGCCGGCTGGTTGTAGGCGTTGACGTAGAGGCTGGCGACCCGGCCCAACCGCTGTAAGTGCAGCACCACGGCCGCGGTCGCGGCTGCCGCCAGTCCGTGCCCACGCCAGTCGGGATGCACCCAGACGCCCTGTATCTGACCGACTGTGGACGACATCGCCCCGATCTCCGCCTTGAACACCACCTCACCGGCCTCGAACCGGGCGAATGCCCGCCCCGCCGCGATCAACTCCGCGACCCGGGCCCGGTACCCGGCGCCCCCGTCGGGAAGCCGGGGGTCGATCCCCACC
>DATFDO010000177.1:0-7001 GCA_035252045.1 Pseudonocardiaceae bacterium | reverse complement strand
TGACTCCGGTGGTGATCGAGTGCGGGGGTACCGACGCGCTGCTGGTCGACACCGACGCAGATCTCGCCGCGGCCGCCGACGCCGCGGTCTGGGGTGCCATGGCCAATGCCGGCCAGACCTGTGTCGGGGTGGAGCGGGTCTATGCGGTCGACGGCATCGCCGACGAGTTGACCGAGCGCATCGCCGCCCAGGCGCGGCGGCTGCGAGCGAGCGCCGAGTCGACCGCCGACTTTGGTCCGATCACCAGACCAGGCCAGGTTGACGTGATTCGCGACCACCTCGCGGACGCGCTGGCCAGCGGTGGCACGGCGCTGGTCGGTGGCACGGAATCGGTGCGCCCGCCGTTCGTGGAGCCAGTGGTGCTGACCGGCGTTGCGGAGACCTCCACCGCGGTGACGGAGGAGACCTTCGGCCCGATGCTGACGGTGCACCGGGTCGCAAACCTGGACGAGGCGGTGCGCCGAGTCAACGCCGGGCGCTACGGGTTGGGTGCCGCGGTGTTCTCCCGGCGCCGCGGTGCGCAGATCGCCAGCCGGCTGCGCTGCGGGATGGTCGCGGTCAACAGCGTGATCTCTTACGCCGCGGTGCCGTCGCTGCCCTTCGGCGGGGTCGGTGACTCCGGGTTCGGACGCATCCACGGTCCCGACGGCCTGCGCGAGTTCAGCCGGCCCAAGGCGATCACTCGCCGGCGATTCCGCCCGGTGATCCAGGTCCTCACCTTCAACCGCCCGGCCTGGGCGGTCCGGTTGCTACTGCGGATTGTTCGAGTCCTTTACGGTCGTTGAAGCGGAAAGGCGCAAGATGACGCAGATCAAGACCGAAGACCTGCATGCAGGGTCGAGCATCAAGACCGAAGACCTGCATGCAGGGTCGAGCATCAAGACGGTCGGCATGGTAGGCGTGGGCACGATGGGTGCCGGGATCGCCGAGGTGCTGGCTCGCACCGGTCACGACGTCGTGGCCGTCGAGGTGGACGACAACGGCATAGCCCGGGGTCGCAGGCACCTGGAACATTCCACCGGACGCGCTTTGGAACGCGGCAAGCTCGACGACGCGGCCCGCCGCGAGCTGCTCGGCCGGATCAGCTTCACCACCAAGCTCACCGACCTGGCCGACGTTGACCTTGTCATCGAGGCGGTGCCCGAGCGGCTGGACCTCAAACGCCACATCTTCACCGAGCTGGACGGGATCGTGCGCAGCGAGGTCGTGCTGGCCTCCAACACGTCGAGCCTGTCGATCACCGAGCTGGCCGTGCAGACGCAGCGGCCGGACCGGGTCATCGGGATGCATTTCTTCAACCCGGCGCCAGTACTGAAGCTGGTGGAGGTGGTGCGCACAGTGGTCACCGATCCGGACGTCATCACCACCGTGACGGACTTGGCGACCGCGCTGGGTAAGACGCCGGTGGTGGTGGGCGACCGGGCTGGGTTCATCGCCAACGGGCTGCTGTTCGGCTACCTCAACCATGCGGCAAGCATGTTCGAGTCGCGGTATGCCACCAGGGAGGATCTTGATGCCGCGATGCGCTTCGGCTGCGGGTATCCAATAGGACCGCTGGCGCTGCTGGACCTGATCGGGCTGGACACCGCCTATGAAATCCTTGAGGCGCTGTACCGGCGTTCCCGGGACCGGTTGCACGCACCGGTGCCGATACTCAAACAGATGATCACCGCTGGTCTGCTCGGCCGGAAGTCGGGCCGCGGCTTCTACACCTACGCGGGGCAAGACTCCTCAACGGTGATACCCGACGCCGCCACACCGCCCGAGGAAGAAGTCGGCGCCGAGCCACGGGCGATCGGCGCCGTCGGCGTGGTGGGCACCGGCACGATGGCCACCGGCATTGTCGAGGTACTCGCCAAGGGCGGTCACGACGTGATCGTCCGCGGGCGCAGCACCAGCCGGACCGACGCGGCGGTCGCGGCGGTCAGCCGTTCGCTGAACAAGGCCGTCAACCGCGGCAAGCTCTCCGAGCCTGATCGCGACGCCGCCCTGGGGCGGATCACGACCACCACCTCGCTGGACGACTTCGGGCAGGTGGACCTGGTGGTGGAGGCGATCGCCGAGGACCTGGAAGTCAAGCGCGGCATCTTCGCCACCCTGGACGAGGTGTGCAAGCCTGGCGCGATTCTGGCCACCACCACCTCGTCACTGCCCGTGGTGGAATGTGCGGCGGTCACCTCACGGCCCGGTGAAGTGGTGGGAATGCACTTCTTCAACCCGGCGCCGGTGATGAAGCTGGTCGAGGTGGTGACCACCATCAGCACCACGACCGAGGTGGCGGCCACCGCCCGCCAGCTCGCCCGTTCGCTGGGCAAGGTACCGGTGACCTGCGGCGACCGCGCCGGTTTCATCGTCAACGCGTTGCTGTTTCCGTACCTGAACGACGCGGTGCGGATGCTGGAGGCGCACTACGCCTCGGCGGACGACATCGATACCGCGATGAAGGTCGGCGCGGCGCTGCCGATGGGCCCGTTCGCGCTGCTGGACGTGGTCGGCCTGGACGTTTCGCTGGCTATCCAGCGCAGTCTCTACCAGGAGTTCCGCGAGCCCGGCTTCGCTCCAGCGCCATTGCTGGAGCAGCTGGTCACCGCCGGTCGCCTGGGCCGCAAAACCGGCAAAGGCTTCCGCGACTACTCGTGAGCGCGTAATCGGTCGCCGCGCCGATAATAATGTTCGCCGCTGTGCAGCGTCGGCGAACCGCCTGGTTCCCTGCTATTCGGTGTATTAAATCGAGACGGCGGTATGCCAATGCTGCGTACTTACCGTCCTTGATCACGGTTTTGGGGCGCTACGCGGCATGTCGTGTCGCCTCAGGCGCCAAAACCGTGATCATGAGCGGCTCGCACGCAGCTCGGAGATCCGCACCGCCGTCAGATGCCCGGCCGCGGTGGGCAGTCTGCCGCAAACTCCTCAGTAAACGCGGTGAGTTGGGCTTGATCCTCGGCCAACTTCTGTTGGGCCTGCTCAAGGCGGGAGGTCAACAACTTGATCTGCGCCGGGTCTGGTGAGGTTCGGTGCTGGCGCGCGTCGAGTAGTCGCTGTAGAGCTTCGACTTGTCTTTCATCCTCGGGGATGTCACGCCTGAGTTGGTGGATTGCCGACGCGAACAGGTCGCAGATATGTGAAGATGCCATGTCGAGTCCATTGCTGTTGTCGAGCTAATCGGGTGGCAGTGCGAAAATGACTACGATAGCGAGCTGTCCGGTGAGCGGCCATCCTTTTTGAATCCAGGTCGCTTCATCGCCGCTAATCGTGACCGAGTGCTTACTCTCACGCCACATCGCCCTAAGCCTGTTTCGCCCGAAGATTTAATCGACATTTCAACCGGTGCACGAACGTGCCGGATACCGCACGGCCAGGCCACCGTTCCGACGATCTTCGAGGTTCAGTCAGCCGCAGCAGCCCCCACCACAGCAGCCGCCCGCCGGAGCAGCGGCACGTCCGGTCGGGCGCGGGGTGCCGCGCGAAGCTGCGCCGGACAGCGCGACGGTAGACAGCAGCTTGACTGTGTCGTCGTGCCCCGACGGGCACCGGGCGGGGTCTCTCGACGCGGTCATCGGCCGGCTGAGTTCGAAGGTCGTGGAGCACTCCCGGCACCGGAACTCGTAGCGTGGCATGGGTCGCAGGGTACCGCTGCCACATAGACTGTTCTATGCCTCGCCGTAACCTGCCTCGCCGCGATCGCAGGGCTGCGCCGCCGTCAGCGGTGAGTGGCTCGGGCTGGGCGCGACCGGATAGCGGGCCGGATGGGGAGTGGCTGGTCCGGGCAGTGCCCGGTGACCAGGCCGTCAAGAGCTACCGTTGCCCGGGTTGCGACCACGAGATCTCACCTGGCGTCGCGCACGTGGTGGCGTGGCCGGCGGGCGCGCACGGATCGTCAGCTGATCGGCGGCATTGGCACACCGGGTGCTGGACCGCTCGGACCCGTCGAGCGCCGACCCGCCGGCGGTGGTAGGGCATCAGTTCCGCTGAACCGGCTCTGCGGCGAGCACGTCGTCTGGCTCTTTGGTGGGGGCCAGCTGCCGCAGTGCGTCCTCCAGCTTCGAACTCACCGACTCCAGCTGGCTGGTGATCTGGCGGCGCAACGTCCGCAGCGCCTCGACCTGCCGGGTAGCCTCCTTCACCCGAGCTACCGCTGTCTGGTCGGCTTCGGTGACCAGGCGGCGGGCCACGTCGGTGGCCTCGTCGATGCGTCGTTTCGCTTCGGCCTTGCTGGTTGCCTCCTCCTGGGCAACCGCGCGTGTCGCGTCGCGGCGCCGCTGCGACATGGTGATGTCGAAGTCCTCCTCGACCTGCCGCCTGCGGGCCGCCGAGTCGGCGTCGAGCTGCGCGGCGCGCTGCTTGGCCTGCGTCACGATCTGTTCAGCCTCGCTATGCGCGTCGGCTATGGCCCGCTCGTGTTCGGCATCCATTGCTGATCGCCGTCGCTGTGCCTGCGCGATCATCTGCTCGTAACGGGCGCGCAGTTCGTCGCCCTCGCGCTCGGCGTCGGCCCTGGTCGCGGCGGCAGCCTTGGCGGCGGCGGCGGTGATTTCCGCGGCTTCGTTCTGGGCGCTACGCAGCATGCGCGCGACCCGCTCGCTCATACCTTCGACGGAGGTGGGTGGTGCGGCCAGCCGTTTGATATCGGCGCGTAGCTCGTCGATCTCCCCGCGAGCCGCTTCCAGAGCCCGGGTGAGCTCGGCGGCCTGCGCGGCCCCGGCATCCCGATCGGTCACGGCGATCTGCAGATCGGCTCGCAGTTGCTCGAGCTGGTAGTCCACCTGCGCGCAGTCATATCCGCGACGGACGATGTCGAACGTCGACCTCATCGGCAGCAGGTCACGATCGTGGACGGAGCCCATGCGGCCACGGTACTCGGGGCTGGTGGCTGGCGGGTCAGCCGTCAGGGCTATCAGGGGCTACCAGAAGGCTTACACGCCGCGGAAGCGGTTGATCGCCTCCAGATGTTCCTCGCGCAGCTCCGGGTTGCGTACGCCCAGACCCTCTTCGGGAGCCAGGCACAGCACGCCGACTTTGCCCTGGTGGATGTTGTGGTGCATGTCGTGGGCGGCCTGCCCGGTTTGTTCCAGCGGATAGATGCGGGACAGCGTCGGGTGAACCTTACCCTTGGCGATCAGCCGGTTGGCTTCCCACGCCTCGCGGTAATTGGCGAAGTGCGAACCGATGATCCGCTTGAGGTTCATCCACAGGTAGCGGTTGTCGTAGATATGGTTGAAACCCGAAGTGGAGGCGCAGGTCACGATCGTGCCACCGCGCTTGGCGACGTAGACGCTGGCACCGAAGGTCTCCCGGCCGGGATGCTCGAAGACGATGTCGGGGTCGTCGCCGCCGGTGAGTTCGCGGATTTTGCTGCCGAACCGCTTCCACTCCCGTGGATCTTGATTGTGCTCGTCTTTCCAGAATTTGTAGCCTTCCGCGTTACGGTCGATGACCAGGTCGGCGCCCATCCGGCGGCAGATCGCCGCCTTCTCCGGGCTGGAGACCACACAGACCGGGATCGCGCCACCAACCAGGGCCATCTGGGTGGCATACGAGCCCAGCCCGCCGGATGCACCCCAGATGAGCACAGTGTCACCCTGCTTCATGTCCGCGCCATTGCGGGACACCAGTTGCCGGTAGGCGGTGGAATTGACCAAACCGGGACTGGCAGCTTCTTCCCAGGTGAGATGTGCCGGCTTCGGCATCAGCTGGTTCGACTTGACCAGCGCGAGCTCGGCCAGCCCGCCGAAATTGGTCTCGAAACCCCAGATGCGTTGCTCGGGGTCGAGCATCGTATCGCTGTGTCCGTCTGGGTGCTCCAGCTCAACGGACAGGCAATGGGCCACTACCTCGTCCCCGGGTCGCCAGGCGTTCACGCCCGCTCCGGTGCGCAACACCACGCCGGCCAGATCTGACCCGACCACGTGGTAGGGCAGGTCATGCCGGGCGGCCAGTGGGGAGATGCGGCCGTACCGCTTGAGAAACCCGAACGTCGACAGTGGTTCGAAAATCGACGTCCACACCGTGTTGTAGTTGACCGCGCTGGCCATGACGGCGACCAAGGCTTCGCCTGGACCCAGCTCCGGCACCGGTATCTCGTCCAAGTGCAGGGACCGGCGTGGGTCCTTGTCTCGGCTGGGCATACCAGCGAACATGTCGGCTTCGTCAGCGTGGACGGTAATTCCCCGGTAGCTTTCCGGCACTGGCAGTGAGCCGATGGAATCGATGTCGTCGCTGAGGATCGCATCAAGGATCTTTTGCACAGTCGTCCTTCCCTGGTGTCCGCTTCCCGCGCGGGAATGGCACGGCTACGCTCGAGGCGCGATCAGTATATCAATCGCCACGGCCCTTCGGGTGAGTGAGACCGGTCTGTTCGCTCTTACGTGGACGGGTGTCGATCGTCTGGCCTCGCAGCGCAGCCGGCTGGCCGGCTTGCGGTGAGCATCGCCACGAACGCCGAGATCATCGGCGCAATGCGGTCTCCGCAACGGCGCGAAGTCACCCGATTACTCAACTTAGTTCGATCGCTACCTGTGACGGACATGATCGCTCACCGTGCGGGGGGAACTTCGCCGCCACTTCGGTCGCTCGCATGTTGCGATTGGATTGGTCGAATAACTTGATCGCGGCCACAGCCGAGGTCCACGGCCTTGAACTCGTAACACGCAACATCAAGCACTTGCCGATGTTCGCTGACCTCGAACCGCCCTTCCGGTTCTAGTGTTCACCGTCGGCTGGTTGCACCAGTTCGACCAGCACCCCGCCGGCGTCCTTCGGGTGAATGAAATTGATCTTTGATCCGGCGGTGCCGCGCCGCGGGGCATCGTAGAGCAGCCGGACGCCGGTGGCGCGCAGCGACTGCATCGCAGCCTCGATATCGGTCACCCGGTAGGCCAGTTGCTGCAGCCCAGGGCCGCTGCGATCCAGGAACTTGGCGATCGTCGAGGTTGGGCCCAGCGGGGCCAACAGCTGGACCGCGGCGCCGGTGCCGGGGTCGCCCGGCGCGCGCAACATACCCT
>DATFDO010000176.1:0-2019 GCA_035252045.1 Pseudonocardiaceae bacterium | reverse complement strand
GCGGGCCGGGCAGCCGGGCAGCGCGGTGCCGCGCAAGGAGTTCGTCAGCGATCTGCACCGGCGGCTGGCCGCGGAGCTGGCCCGGGATCCCACCCAGGCGCCCCCCGTGCAGGCCCAATCCCGGCCGGCGGTGGATGGCACCCGCCGGCGGCTCGTGCAAGCCACCTCCATCGCGGCGGCCGCCGCAGCGGTTGGGGCTCTTGCCGATCACGCGCTGACCAGCAGGAATCCGGCACCGGCCGGAAGTGGCGGGGAGCAGACGTTGATCCCGACCACCGGTCAGTGGCGCACGGTGAGCACCAGCGCGGAGCTGGCCGACGGCGGAGTGCGCAGTTTCGACCTCGGCACGGTGGTCGGGTTCGTGACTCGCACCGGCGGCGCGTTACACGCCGTCTCGGGCATCTGCACCCATCTGGGCTGCCGGCTGGCGTTGGACGCACCGGCCCGGCGGCTGCACTGCCCGTGCCACAACACCTCGTTCGCCCTGAACGGAGAACTGGTCAAACATCAGCTGCCCACGCCGCCACCGGCGTTGCCGCAGCTGGAGACCCGCGAAGCGCACGGCGAGGTACAGGTCTTCGCCCCACCTGGCTCGGTGTAACCGAGGTCCCTATCTGCTGGTGAGACCCGCATCAGGCGGGTCCCCTGCGGAGAGGGAGTCGATCATCATGCGCCCATTGAGCGTGAAGCTTGCGATAGCGGTGGCTGCGGCCGGGGTGGCAATCGTGTCCGGTTGCGGCGGCCCTGCCAGTGGCGCGGAGCACCCCCCGCCCGCTCCGGTAACGCCCGGCATGCCGATGGCGCCGGCGGCAGGGTCAGGGACGGCCCCGGCTCCGGATGCGCCGGTTGCCACCACCGTGGTCGCGATCCAGAATTTCGCGTTCTCCCCGGCGACGATCACGATCAAGGCCGGCAGCACCGTCACCTGGACCAACCGCGACGAGGATCCGCACACCGTGACCGCGCTATCCGGGGGGATGTCCGGGCCATTTCATTCCCCGGCGCTGAACACCGGCCAGTCCTATCGCTACACCTTTACCGCACCGGGCCGCTTCGACTACCTGTGCACCATCCACCCGTTCATGACTGCCACGGTGGTGGTGACCCCGTGAGCACACCCGATAGCTCTACCGGGATGAGCCGGCGCCAGCTGCTGCGGCATACCGCGTGGTTCGGTGCGGCGGTGGTCCTCACCGTCAGCGGCGGTGAGGTGATGAGCCACATCGGCGGCACATCTGCCCCGGCGGCGCTCGCCCAGGACCCGCACGCATTGCGGTTCGTGCAGATCAGCGATAGCCACCTGGGCTTCCACGGGTCCGCGAACATGGACGTGACCGGCTCGTTCTCTCGCGCGATCAACCAGGTCAACAGCTTGGGTTTCCGCCCGGACTTCGTGATGCACACCGGCGATCTGACTCACCTGTCTACTCCAGCTCAATTCGACCAGGTCGCCCAGATGCTGCGAGGCCTGCGCACCGGCGCGGTATTCACCGTGCCCGGCGAGCACGACTCGGTCGACGACCATGGGCAGAAATACCGAGCCAGGTTCGGGGCTGGTACCCGCGGTGACGGCTGGTACAGCTTTGACATCAAAGGCATGCATGTCATCGCCCTGGTCAACACCTTGGCTTTGGAAAAGCTCGGCCATCTCGGAACCGACCAGCTCGACTTCGTCCGCCAGGACGTCGCCGGCCTGTCCAGTGACACCCCCATTGTGGTGTTCAGCCACATTCCCCTGTTCGCGATGTACCCGGCGTGGGGCTGGGGCACCGATGACGCCATGCAGGCGCTGAGTTACCTACGCAGGTTCTCCTCGGTGACCTGCCTCAATGGTCACGTCCACCAGCTGTTCACCAAGATCGAGGGCAATGTCACCTTTTACAGCGCTACCACCACGGCTTATCCCCTACCTCACCCCGGAGTCGGGCCCGGCCCGGTCCCGGTGACCCTGCCCGCCGGGCAACTGGGTGCCGCGCTGGGTATCCGCGACGTCAGTTACCAACCAGGTCAGAACGCCCT
>DATFDO010000175.1:0-3585 GCA_035252045.1 Pseudonocardiaceae bacterium | reverse complement strand
AGAACCCCGATATGTCTCCCTGTCGGGGTGGGAGCCGCTGGGAGGTGGGTTGTCCGGGGGCTCGTCGGGTGGGGGGTCGGGGGTGCGCAGGGCGTCTTCCAGCCGGTCGTGATCCAGGCCGGGTTGGTCGAACGGGTCGCGACGGCGGCGGTGCGGCAACGCCAGCATGGCCGCTATCCGGATGTCTTCTTCCGCGACCGAGTCGGCTCCTCGCCAGGCCGCGTGCGCCAACGCGGTCCGGGCCAGTACCAGGTCCGCGCGCATCCCGTCGACCTCGAACGTGGCGCACACCGCGGCGATGCGGCGCAGCTCCCGGTCCGGCAGCACTACCCGAGGAAGTGCGCAGCGGGCCGCCATGATCTGCTCGGCCAGCGCGACGTCGTGAGCTCGCCAGTCCGCCGCGAAACCGGCCGGATCCGCCTCGTAGCTCAGCCGGCGGCGGATCACCTCGGCCCGCGTCTCGACATCACGGGAGGCCACCACCTCCACGGCCAGTCCGAAGCGATCCAGCAGTTGCGGGCGCAGTTCCCCTTCCTCCGGGTTCATCGTGCCGACCAGCAGGAACGACGCAGCATGGGAAACGGACACGCCGTCGCGCTCGACATGTGCGCGGCCCATCGCGGCGGCGTCGAGCAGCACATCGACGAGGTGATCGGCCAGCAGGTTGACCTCGTCGACGTACAGCACGCCGCGGTGCGCCGCGGCGAGCAACCCCGGTTGGTACGCCGAGATGCCCTCGGTCAGCGCGCGCTGCAGGTCCAGCGAACCCACCAGGCGATCCTCAGTAGCGCCGACGGGCAGCTCAACCAGCTTCGCCGGGCGGATGTCACGTCCGGTCGCCACAGCGTGCGGGCCATCCGGGCACAACAGATCCGGGGCCAGCGGGTCGCAACCGAACCGGCATCCCGATACCGCGGTCACCGTGGGCAGCAGCGCGGCCAGCGCCCGGACCACGGTCGATTTCGCGGTGCCCTTCTCCCCGCGGATGAGCACCCCGCCGATCACCGGGTGTACCGCGGTCAGCAGCAAGGCCAGCCGGAGCTCGTCGTGGCCGACGATCGCTGAGAACGGATAGCGCGCTGTACTCATGCTCAGCGAATCCGGGCCGACGCATCGCGGTGCATCGGCACATGCGCGACGCCGCCTTCGGTGGTCTGCGCGCCATCCACCACGAAGCCGAAAGCGCTGAACAACTCAACGCAGTCCCGCGGTACGTCGACCACACAGGGGGCGTCGCCGACCTCGCCCAACGCGGCCTCGAGCAGCCGCCGGACCGCTCCTTGGCCCCGAGCCTGCCGGGCGGTGCATAACCGACCGATGCGGAACTGACCGTCGGCGGGCTCCAGCAGGCGCAAGGTGGCCTGCGGGTTCTCGATCGCGTCGGGCGGTGCGAGCCAGTAGTGCCGGGTCGTCCGATCCAGGTCATGGCCGTCGAGCTCCTGGTACGAGCAATTCTGCTCGACGACCAAGACCTCGACGCGCAACCGCAGCAGGGCATAAATCATCGCAGTAGACAGGTCAGCAGCGAGGCTGCGGTGTAGCACAGTGTGGTCCACCGCTCCTGCCTACCAGACCATCTGACATCGTGGGGCAGTGGCGCAGCCCCGGGCCCAGCGGCTCATCGTCAGGAGATACCTGAGCGGGGTGCTTGCTGGTGCTCTCCTGGTGGGCGGTCACGGCGCCGCTGCCTACCATCAGGTTCCCACTGTGCAGCAGACACCGCCGGCAGCGTTCCGGATGCCGGCCGGGCAACCGAATACCACGACCGGGCCGGTGGAACCGTGGGTTGTGGGCGCGACTCCGCTACCACGGCGTCGAGACGGTTACGGCGTGGTGCGATCGACGCCCCCCGCGCTGGTGGACCGACGGCTGCCCACCATCGACCTGCTGCCTCCGCCCCCCACCAAGGCGTTCGTGTCCGCGATCGGTCCGGTGTCCCCGGAGGTGCTGGCCCGCAGCAGTTGGACCCCAGCGTGCCCGGTGAAACCGGAGCAACTGCGCTACCTCACGATGTCGTTTCGAGGTTTCGACGCTCGCGCACACACCGGCGAGATGCTGGTCAACGCCGCCGTCGCGCAAACGGTGATCGACGTGTTCAACAAGCTTTTCACGGCCGGCTTTCCCATCGAGGAGATGCGGATCTCTCCGGGAGCCGAGCTGAACCTGCCGCCAACCGGGGACCGCAACAACACCGAGGGATTCATCTGCCGTCCCAGGCGCGGTCAGACCCAGTGGCCGGCGCAAGCCTTTGGACTGGCCATCGACATCAATCCGTTCCAGAACCCCTATGTCAACGGTGACCTGGTGGTGCCCGAGCTGGCCTCCTCCTACCTCAGCCGCAACCGGGTGCGCTCGGGCATGATCTTCGATGGCGGTCCGGTGGTGCGCGCATTCGACGCCGCGAAGTGGAAATGGGGTGGACGCTGGCCGGGCCCGGTGAACTTCGCGCACTTCAGCACCGATGGGCGCTGATGTCACGGCCCTTCCAGATCACCTTCGAGGTCCAGATACACCGCCCGCAACGCGTCGAGATCCGCAGGGTCCGGCTGCGCCCACAAACCCCGGTCAGCGGCCTCGAGCAGCCGTTCGGTCATCCCGCGCAGCGCCCAGGGGTTGGACCGCCGCAGGAACTGCTGCACCCCGGTGTCGAAGATGTAGGACTCGGCGAGCTGGTGGTACATCCAGTCCTCGACCACACCGGCCGTGGCGTCGAAGCCGAATAGGTAGTCAACGGTGGCGGCCAGTTCGAATGCGCCCTTATAGCCGTGCCGCTGCATGGCGGCGATCCAGCGCGGGTTGACCACCCGGGACCGGAACACCCGGCGGGTCTCCTCGGCCAGCGAACGGGTCTTCACCGCGTGCGGTACCGCGGAGTCCCCGACGTAAGCGGCCGGACTCTGCCCAGTCAGGGAGCGCACCATGGCCACCATCCCGCCGTGGTACTGGAAGTAGTCATCGGAATCGGCGATGTCGTGCTCGCGGGTGTCGACGTTCTTGGCGGCCACCGTGACACGCCGGAAGGCGTGCTCCATGTCCTGGCGGGCGGCGGCACCGTCGAGTCCGCGCCCGTAGGCATAACCGCCCCAGGTGGCGTAGACCTCGGCGAGGTCGGCGTCAGTACGCCAGTTCCGGCTGTCGATCAGCGGCAGCAGCCCAGCGCCGTAAGCGCCGGGCTTGGAACCGAAAATCCGCGTCCGGGCGCGCCGGTCGTCGCCGTGTGCGGCGAGATCGGCCCGGTAATGGGCAGCCACGAAGTTCTGCGCCGCTGGCTCATCGAGTACCGCGATGGCGGCAATAGCATCGTCAATCAACGCGACCACGTGCGGGAAGGCGTCCCGGAAGAACCCAGAGATCCGCACCACCACATCGATGCGTGGCCGGCCAAGCTCCGGTAACGCCACCACTTGGATGCCGGTGACGCGGCGGGAGGCGTCGTCCCATACGGGACGGACCCCGAGCAGGGCCAGTAGCTCGCCGATGTCGTCACCTTGGGTGCGCATCGCCGACGTTCCCCAGACGGTGAGACCTACCGAGTCGGGCCAGGTGCCGGTGTCGGCAAGGTGCCGTTCGAGTAACGAGTCCGCT
>DATFDO010000174.1:0-26336 GCA_035252045.1 Pseudonocardiaceae bacterium | reverse complement strand
CGAGATGCGTGTCGTCGGGGTGCGGGTGGAGTTGCCAGCCAACCAGCCGATCCTGCTGCTTCGCGAGGCCGAGGGTGAGCGGTACCTACCGATCTGGATCGGATCGGGGGAAGCCACCGCGATCGCGCTGGAACAGCAGGGTGTGCAACCGGCTCGGCCGATGACCCATGACCTGCTCCGGGACGTCATCCGCGCCCTGGGTGGGCGGCTGAAGCTGGTTCGGATCACCGAGCTGCAGGAAGGCACTTTCTTCGCCGAACTCGTCTTCGACGGCAACGTTCGGGTCTCTGCCCGGCCGAGCGACTCGGTGGCATTGGCGTTGCGGACCGGCGTACCGATCCATGCCGAAGAGGCGGTGCTTTCCGAAGCCGGCTTGATCATTCCGGACGAGCAGGAAAACGAGGTCGAAAAGTTCCGCGAGTTCCTCGACTCCGTCTCCCCGGAGGATTTCCGCGGGGCGGATACTTGAGGAACTCTACCGGTCTCGATCTCAGGTTTAGGGTGAGACTCTGCCGCGCGTCGTATTGACCGGTCATCCGGCGGCGCCTACCGTCGACCCTCACAGCGAGTCGCGCCGGTGTGATTCGCTTCGAACGGCCGGATGAAATTGCCGCGGGCCACGGATTCGGTGGGCCACCGGCGCACGGCGTGGGAGGCATCGGTGGTCGACGGACCGCGCGGCGCGGCGAACACCCCGGCTTACGGCCTTGCGCAGTCCGGGGCTGGCCAGCCGGCCGAGCAGGGCACCCTGTTCCCCGACTCAGACTTGGCCGATCCGCACGGTGTGACCGATCAATTGCTCGGCTACCGGGGTCCCGCCGCCTGCCAGATCGCCGGGATCACCTACCGCCAGCTGGACTACTGGGCACGGACGAATCTGGTCGCGCCATCGATCCGCGGAGCCTCCGGTTCGGGCAGCCAGCGGCTGTACTCGTTCAAGGACATCCTGGTCCTTAAGGTGGTCAAGCGGCTGCTGGACACCGGGGTCTCGCTGCAGAACATTCGAGTGGCCGTGGAGCACCTGCGCCGCCGCGGAGTGCACGACCTGGCTCGCATCACACTGTTCAGCGACGGCACCACGGTGTATGAGTGCACCTCTGCGGAAGAAGTGGTCGATCTTTTGCAGGGTGGTCAAGGTGTGTTCGGCATCGCCGTCAGCGGGGCGATCAAGGAAATAGCCGGCACGATCAGTCAGTTCCCCCCGGAACGTGCCGATGGCGGCCATGTCGACGCCGCTCCGGAAGACGAGCTGACAAAACGTCGGCGAGCTCGCAGGATCAGCTGACATCCGGGCTGTGTAGCCGCTCACACAGCCGTATCCGGACACCGAGTGGCTGACGATCACAGGTAGGCTGGTGCGGTAGTCGCCAATCCCGCGCGTGAGAGTTCTCGGCCGTAGCTGTCCGAGCGCCCCAAGGAGCAAGCCCTTCCCGGAACGTCTCAGGCGGAGAACCGATCAGGCATGGTGCCGGCGGTTCGACAGCGAGGCCCGGAGGTTGCCGCGAGATGGATAGTCCCGCCCGGCGTTGGTTGTCCGAGCTGGAACAGGGCACGCCCTTCGCGGACCGGCACATCGGACCCCGCCCGGCCGATCTCGCCCGGATGCTGGACGTCATCGGTGTGGAGTCCCTGGAGCAGCTCGCACAACGAGTGCTGCCGCCCGCCCTGGCCGATGACAATGCCATCCCAGCTATCCCCGACCTGTCGGCAGCGGCCACCGAGGAGCAGGCGCTGGCGGACCTGCGCGAGCGCGCCTCCCGGTGTCACCCGCGGGTACCGATGATCGGGTTGGGCTATCACGGCACCGTCACCCCACCGGTGATCCGCCGTTCGGTGCTGGAAAACCCGGCCTGGTACACCGCCTACACGCCGTACCAGCCGGAAATCTCCCAGGGCCGGCTGGAGGCACTGCTCAACTTCCAGACGATGATCTGCGATCTCACCGGGCTGCCGGTGGCCAATGCCTCCTTGCTCGACGAGGCCACCGCCGCCGCGGAGGCGATGACCCTGCTGCGCCGGGCGAGCCGGGGCAGCTCATCGCGTTTTGTGGTGGACACCGACACGTTGCCTCAGACGCTGGCGGTGCTGGCCACCCGTGCCGAACCGCTGGGCATCGAGCTGGACGTGGTCGATCTGTCCAGCGGCCTGCCGGGCCGCGAGGCCTTCGGCGTGTTGGTCTCCTACCCGGGCGTGTCGGGCACGGTGCGCAACCACGAGGCGCTGATCGAGCAGGCGCACCAGCGCGGCACAGCGGTGGCCGTCGCGGCCGATCCGCTGGCCCTGACCCTGCTCGTCCCGCCCGGGGAGCTTGGTGCTGATGTGGCGATCGGCTCCACGCAGCGCTTCGGGGTGCCGCTGGGCTTCGGCGGTCCGCATGCCGCCTACCTGGCCGTGCGGGCCGGCCTGGAACGCCAGCTGCCCGGCCGGCTAGTCGGTGTGTCGCGCGACGTGGATGGGACGCCGGCGCTGCGCTTGGCGTTGCAGACCCGCGAGCAGCACATCCGCCGGGACAAGGCCACCAGCAACATCTGCACCGCGCAGGTGCTGCTGGCCGTGATGGCCTCAATGTACGCCGTCTACCACGGACCCGACGGGTTGCGCGAGATCGCCTACCGGGCGCATCGGATGGCCGCGGTGCTCGCCGCGGGCCTGCGCAGTGGTGGCCTCGAAGTGACGCCCGAAGCGTTCTTCGACACCGTGCTGGCCAGAGTGCCCGGCCGAGCCGCCGAGGTGGTCGGCGCCGCCCGGACGGCCGGCGTAGACCTGCGACTGGTCGACCCCGACCACGTCGGGATCAGCTGCGCGGAGACCACGACCCGGGAGCACCTGCGGGTGGTGTGGGAGGCATTCGGTATGCCGCCCACCGATATCGACATTCTCGACCGGGAGATTCCGGATGCCCTTCCGGCCACGTTGCGCCGGACCTCGCCATTTCTCACCCACCCGGTCTTTTCCGCCTACCACAGCGAGACGGCGCTTCTGCGGTATCTGCGCGCGCTGGCGGACAAGGACCTGGCATTGGATCGAAGCATGATCCCGCTGGGCTCGTGCACGATGAAACTCAACGCAACCGCGGAGATGGAGCCGATCAGCTGGCCGCAATTCGCGCAGCTGCACCCGTTCGCGGCCCGCGAGGATGCAGCCGGCTTGCTCGAGGTCATCAGTGATCTGGAACGTTGGCTGGCTGAACTCACCGGTTACGACGCGGTCAGCATGGCGCCGAATGCGGGCAGCCAGGGTGAGTTCGCCGGCCTGCTGGCGATCCGCGCCTACCACCGCAGTCGAGGTGAGACCGGGCGCGACGTCTGCCTCATCCCCTCCAGCGCGCACGGCACCAACGCGGCGTCAGCGGTGATGGCCGGCATGCGCGTCGTGGTCGTCGGCTGCGATCGCAACGGTGACGTCGATCTCGGCGATCTCCGCGCGAAGATCGCCGAGCACGGACCCAAGCTGGCCGCCATCATGATCACTTATCCGTCTACGCACGGGGTATACGAGCCCGGCGTGGTGCAGGTGTGCGAGCTGGTGCACGAGGTCGGTGGCCAGGTCTACGTCGACGGGGCCAACCTCAACGCGCTGCTCGGCCTGGCCAGGCCAGGCCACTTCGGGGCCGACGTCAGCCATCTCAACCTGCACAAGACTTTCTGCATCCCGCACGGTGGCGGCGGTCCCGGGGTCGGACCGATCGGCGTGCGGGCCCATCTGACACCCTTCCTGCCCGGGCACCCGGAAACCGATCCCGACGCCGTCATGGGCCCGGTGACCGCCGCACCGTGGGGCAGCGCCTCGATCCTGCCCATTTCCTGGGCCTACATTCGGATGATGGGTGCAGATGGCCTGCGCCGCGCCACCCTGACAGCGGTGGCCGCCGCGAATTATGTGGCGCGGCGCCTGGAGCACCACTTCCCGGTGCTCTACGCCGGCAGCAACGGGCTGGTCGCCCATGAATGCGTTCTTGATCTCCGAGCGATCACCAAGGCCACCGGGATCACCGTCGACGACGTCGCCAAGCGGCTCGCCGACTACGGCCTGCACGCTCCCACCATGTCGTTCCCTGTCGCCGGCACCCTGATGGTTGAACCCACTGAAAGCGAGAGCCTCGCCGAGCTGGACCGCTTCTGCGACGCCATGATCGCGATCCGGGACGAGATCGACCGGGTCGCCGAGGGGGAGTGGCCCGCCGAGGACAACCCGCTGATATCCGCGCCGCACACCGCCAGTTGCGTGCTCGACAAGTGGGACCATCCCTACAGCCGGGAGCTCGCTGCCTATCCCATGGGTCGATCGACCAGCAAGATGTGGCCGGCGGTGCGGCGGATCGACCAGGCACACGGAGATCGCAACCTGATGTGTTCCTGCCCCCCGATCGAGGCGTTCAGCTCCTGACCAGGCATGCAGCCGGGCGCGAAGGCGCGACACACCGGACACGAGAGCGCGACACGCCGGACGGGAGTCATAAGACGTGGGTCGCGTCGCGGACGGTACCGACGTATTCCTCGACCAGGTCTTCCAGCGCGACGACACCATGGGCGCTTCCGTCGGCACCCACCACGCGGCCGAGATGACTGCCGGAGCGCCGCAGCACGGCCAGCGCCTCGCCGAACTTGGCGGTGGAGGCGACCTCGGGTAACGGCCGGACGCTGCTGCGCGGCACGGGCGTGTCCGGCGGGCTGCCGAGCAGCTCCAGGACATCTTTGACGTGCAGGTACCCCACCAATTGCCCGTCGGCACCCAATTCCGGTCGGCATAGCGGGAAGCGGGAGAAACCGGTCTGCGCGACCGCGCGTTCGATGTCGCCCAACGTCGGTGTGGCCGGGACCGTGGTCAGCTCCGCCATCGGGACCAGCACATCGGCCACGGTCCGCTCCCGGGTGGACAAAGTCTGCGTCAGCCTGCGGTGCTCCTGGCTGTCGAGTAGGCCTTCCCGGCTGGAGTCGGCGATCAGGTTGGCCAACTCGTCCGGGCTGTAGGCGCTGTCCAGCTCGTTACGGACCGACACACCGAACAGCCGCAGCACCATCCGCGCGGTCTGGCTGAACAGCGCGATGACCGGCCGGGTCACCCGCATGAAGGCGACCAGCGGCGGCACCATCCACAGCGCGGCGCGCTCCGGGCCGGCAATGGCGATGTTCTTGGGCACCATCTCACCGAGCAGGATGTGCGCCACGGTGACGATGCCCAGCGCGACGATGAAGGCGATGGTGTGCACCACCGCCTCGGGAACGCCGAACGAACCGGTCAACCACTCCAGCTGATGGGCGACTGCGGGTTCACCGAGGGAACCCAGCCCCAACGAGCTGATGGTGATTCCCAGTTGCGCCGCGGCCAGCATCAGGGGCAGCGTTTCTCCGGCCCTGATCACCGTGCGAGCGCGCGTGACGCCGCGCGCGGCCATCGTTTCCAAGCGTTCGCGCCGGGCGCTGATCAGGGCGAACTCGGCTGCGACGAAGAATGCGTTGGCGGCCAGCAATAACAGCGCGATCAGCAACGCGACGCCACTCACGGGGTCACCTGCTCGGCGAGCACGATCCGGGTCAGCTGCAGCTCGGCAACGCGGCGGCGATCCATCCGCGTCACGGTCAGCCGCCATCCGGGCAGCTCAATTTCGTCGCCCACGGTGGGAATGCGGCCCAACCGCTCTAGCACCAGCCCGGCCACGGTCTCGTAGTCGCCTTCGGGCATCACGAATCCGACCGCATCGGCCACCTCGTCTGCTCGCAGCAGCCCAGAGATGATCCAGTTCCGCGCGTCCAGTGGCCGCACCTGGGAGACCTCCAGCCGGTCATGCTCGTCGCGGACGTCACCAACGATTTCCTCCACCAGATCTTCCAGCGTGACGATGCCGGCGGTCCCGCCGTACTCGTCGACGACGACGGCGACTTGCAGGCCCTTACCGCGCAGCCGGTCGAGCAGCGCGTCGCCGTCCAGCGAACTCGGCACGGTCGGGACCGGTCTGGACAGGGTGCCGACCGGGGTGGTGGCGCGCAGGCCGGCCGGCACGGCGAAAGCCTGCTTGACGTGTACCACCCCCCGCACGTCATCGAGGTCGCTGCCATAGACGGGGAAGCGGGAGAAACCGGTCTGGCGCGCGGCGTCCACCAAGGCGAGTACCGGCGCGTCCGCGCGCAATGCCTCCACCCGCACCCGCGGGGTCATCAGCTCCTCGGCGGTGCGCTCACCGAAGCGCAGCGAACGATCCAGCAAGGTGGCGGTGCCCTCATCCAGCGTGCCGTGCTGGGCGCTACTGCGCACCAGGGAGCCGAGCTCTTGAGGTGAGCGTGCGGAGCGCAAATCTTCCACCGGTTCGATACCCAGCCGCCGGACGATCCAGTTGGCGGCCCCGTTGAGCGCGAATATCAGCCACCGGAACGCCAGCGAGAACGCATTGACCACCCCGGCGACTTGCCGGGCCGTCTGCAGGGGGCGGGAAATGGCCAGATTCTGCGCGACCAGCTCACCGAACACCATCGACAACGCGGTGGCCACCGCTAACCCGATTCCGAGAGACAGTGGACCCACGGCGCTGGCTGGTAACCCGACGGCTTGCACACCGGGGCGGATCAGCTCGACGATGGCCGGCTGGGCGACGTAACCGGTGAGCAGGGTGGTGATCGTGATACCCACCTGGGCGCCGGATAGCTGGAAGGACAGCGTGTCGCGCGCTCGTTGCACATGACGAGCTCGGCGATCCCCGACCTGCTTGACGTGCGCGTCGACAGTGCTGCGCTCCACCGTGGTCAGGGCGAACTCGGCCGCGACGAACACGAAGGTGCCCGCGGTCAGCGCGAGCAGGGCAAGCAGGCCCCAGTAGGCACCCCCAACCAGGTCCCAGATGCTGCGCAGGACGTCCATCACATCGCCACGTGGTGAGCGGGGCAGCCGGGCCCGGGGCCCGGCCACCTACTACAGCCAGGCGTCGATGCGGTAGGCACCGAGTTCGTCACACTCCTCGGGGGCCGGAATTCGGTCGATTCTACGGGCCTACGATGCGCTGTCGAGCCGGATCGCGCCGTAGCAGTGCCATTCGGACTAACGTGTGTGTTTGTGCGGATTGGCGTGATAGGAGGGGGCGGGTCCGGCCCCGGCGCACCCCTCGACGACGCCGTCCGGCGGTTGGGAAAAGAACTCGATCGCCGACGTTGGGGCATGGTCCTGGGGGTTCCCGCACCCGTGGCATTCGACACTATCGGGCCTGGGACCGACGTGGTGGAAGTGGTCCCGCGGGGTGGCGAACCGGTCACCACTGCGCTGGACCGGCGCGTGGTGGACGGGGCGGTCGGACGGCTGGCTGCGGTGCGGCTGCTGTCTGACGCTGTCGTCCTGTTGCCCAGCGGCGTTGATGTCCTCGCCGACCTGCTTGCGCTGCTTGCCGAGCAGGCGCTGGGATTCAGCGACAAGCCATGCGGCGTCCTCGACCCGGAGGGGTTGCTCGACCCGCTGGCCGAACAGCTCGACGTGCTGGATCGTGCGGGTTTGCCCAGCGCGCCGTTGTTACGGGCCGGTGATCCCGCCCAATTGCTCGACCAACTGGCCGCTTGGCGGCCCGACGGGAGTGGCGAGCTGCGCGAGGAGGTCGCCTGGCTTCGGGTCAGTGACTCCCGCATCGCGCTGGTACCTGACTTGGCGGGCCTGGCTCTGCCCGGTGGCCGGTGCGCACCGGGCGAGCGCGGTGCGATGGCGCTGTGCCGGCTGATGGACGAGCGCTGGTCAGTGCAGTTGGGCCCAGCACGACTACGCCCGGTAGCTGCGCTGATGGTGCCGGGTCGGGGTGGCGAGTGGCGGCGGGTGAACTGCTACCGGGCCGACGGCCCGCAACCAGTGGTGCCCGGCGCGGTGTCACACCCGTTGGGTGAGCTGTCATCCTGCGAACCGGCCGCAGCTGCCGTGCAGGATCTCTTCCGCAGAGGCCGCATCCACTGATCGCCGCCTCCGGGCCCGACATGCAGACATCGGAGCCTGACGGCGAAATCAACTTATGCACCCTGGAATGGCGCCCCGCTCCGGGCGCCACGTGCTGTTGCCTCATGGTTCGACCTACGTTGCCGCGGGGCCGGTGGGGGCTGGCGTCGGCATGGGTGGGGCTGCCCGCCAGCGCGAATTAAGCAACAGCCCCTGTACCTCAGGTGGCCCTGCATGAGCGCTGAAAATCTCGTCACGCCAACACCCTGACGGGAATCAGGGGCCGGTGAACAGCGGGGTGGGGTCGTGTTCGCTGTCGGGGTCGATGAGGACGATCACCTCGTCCCCGGAGTTGCAACACGGTGTCGGCACGGACTTGCACCGGCCGGCCCCGGCGGACGACGAGACTGATCCAGACGTCTTCGCCGAGGTCGAGATCGCGGATGGCACGGCCCTGCGCGGGCGCACCGGAGCTGATGAAGTATCGCCGAACGCCCTGCGGCGGATCGCGGAACCGCACTCCGAGCGACCATGGATGCGGCTCCACTTCGATCATCGGAACCCCGCAGTGGCTAGCGACAGTGGGTACCAGGCCGCCCTGCACGATGACCGAGAAGGCGACCACCACGAAAATCACGTGGTAGACGAGCATGTCGCCTGCCGTGCTGGCGGCCAGCACGAAGGTGCCGAGCAGGATGGGCACCGCGCCCTTGAGCCCTGACCACATCATGAACAGCCGTTCGCCGGCGGACAGCCGCACCGCTAGCAGCAACGCGCCGACCAGCAGCGGACGCACCACGAAGGCGAGCAGCACCGCTAGTACCAAGCCGATGAGCCAGGCCCGCTGCTGCCCTACGGCGTCGAGCGAGACAGTCAGCCCGAGTACCACCAAGGCGATCATTTCGGCGAGGCTGGCCAGCGACGAGTGAAACCGCTCGATCTCGCCTTTGAACGGAGCGCGTAGGTCGCCGATGAGAATGCCGGCGATGAAGCCGGAGCCGTGAGCCACGGTGGCCGCGCCGTAGAGCCCGATCACCGCGGCGAGGGTTTCGGTACTTCCTTGCGGTAAAAATCCGGGAAACCCCCGAAGCCGTCAACGCCGTACTTGACGAAACTGCGTGGCAACGGGGTGCGCAGGTTCGCACGGATCTGCGCAGCGGCTGTGGGGACGGCGCGCGCATAATTGATAAAAGCTTTGAGCCGAGTTTCGGCCGGCGCGTAGGGACGGGTGAGATACACGCTCGGATCGAGGCCGCCATCGAGGTAGAAAGCCGGGTTCGTGAACGGCTGCTGCGCTTCTTCCACCCAGAACACATCGGTGTCGATGCGCGAGAGCAAGTATTGCCGCTCGAAGCGTTGCGTGGCGCTTAGCGTGTTCTGGTCGAACCTTTCTGCTTGAGCGCGCTGCGCATGCAACCACTGTGCGTCGGCGTGGATGCCGTCGGCGCTCCAGTCAGGCAGCCGACCGTCGTATTCATGCCGCCCTTGCCCTACGGCGAAGGACGGATTGCGGGCAAGATAGCCATTTTCGAACTCGTGGAGATACGTCGTCCATTCGGCACTGCCCGCCGGGGACCTGGAGGTGGTCGCGCAGCCGCCGGCGAGAACGGCGAGTAGCACCGCAAAGACTGCGACAAGGCGTCGGGCGGATACCGGATGGCTCATGGTTCCTCGTCGGGGGGATGCGGCCGACGTCAACATAGTGGATCAGTCTTTGCGCCGGACGTCGCGAGGTTCTTGACCAGTGCCGTGGATTTGCCGGCCAGGGCACCGGCGATATAGCGGTCGATCCCGGGCAGCCGGGACAGCCTCATGACGATGTGGCGCGCACGCAGTTGGGCGCGCGACTGCGGAAGGAACCAGCGGACGCCGTCGCGAGCGACCTGTTGCTTCTCTTCGGCCACTGGGCGCCACAGCCGCTCGTAGCGGTCCAGCGCGGTCTCCACAGAGCTGCACCTGGCCAACTGCTCGGCGAGCACGTACGCACCGGCAATCGCGAGCGAAGCGCCTTGGCTGGCGAGCAGCGAAACCGCATAGGCCGCGTCGCCGAGCAGCACGACCCGGTGACGGCTCCACCGCGGCAGCTCGATCTGCGCGACCTGGTCGTAGTACACCTCGCCCGCCGATGGGCACCGTTGCACAGCGCGCGGAATGATCCAGCCGAGCGAGCCGTACTCGCGGCGGATCGCCGCGGCCGGGTCGTGCGGCAGCCTGCGATCGGGGGTGCGGTGCACGGCGAAGGTGGCGACTCGCCCGTCGCGCAGCCCGTACAGACCCATCTGCCGGTCGATCGTGTCGGTCAGGCACAACCGCCCGTTGACCTCGGCGTGGATCCGCGGGTTTGCGAAGATGAACGCCGCGGTGTGGAAGCCGAGGTAGCGCAGGAAGCAATGTTCCTCGCCGAAGACCAGGCCGCGCACGGTCGAGTGGATCCCGTCCGCCCCGACGAGCAGGTCAGCCGCGAGCGCGCTGCCGTCGCTGAGCGTGACCTGCACACCCTCGGCGGTGTGATGAACGACCGCAACGCTAGTGGCGAACCGCAGGTCGACAGTGTTGCGGAGCTGCTCACGCAGCACCCGCTCGGGTCCGGCCGCAGAATACTGAACAGCCGACCCTGCACGATCTTCCCGAACTGGTCGAACCGCAGGCTGGCGCGCCGCCTTCCGGAGTCGTCCAGCCAGGTCGCTTCCTCGAACCGGTATCCGAACTCGTGCAGCCTAGGCAGCACCCCCATCGCTTCGGCGGCGTCATAGCTCGAGCCAAAGAAATCGATCAGGTAGCCCTGCGGTCGAGGCCCGGGCGCCTTCTCCAGCACCACGACCTGCCAACCGGAGGCATCGAGTCGTTGTGCCAGCGTCAGCCCGGCGATGCCCGCTCCGCAGATGACGACCTTCATAGTGACAGACCGTCCCTTCTGTTGGCCTGACAGCGGGTCGATACCGAGGACATCAACCAATCCGCCTGTCGCCGTGCAAGCCCGCGCCAGCCGGGCTCACCAACCCGCGGGCAGTGGGCGTCCCTCGGCGAACCCGGCCGCGGACTGCACCCCGATCACCGCCCGCTGGGCTAGTTCGGGCACGGTGCGGGCGCCGGCGTAGGTGCACGCACTGCGTACCCCGGCGCAGATGTAGTCGATGAGGTCCTCCACCCCGGGTCGCTGCGGGTCGAGATACATCCGGGCGGTGGAGATACCCTCCTCGAACAGCGCCTTGCGAGCCCGGTCGAAGCTGTCGTCCTGGGTGGTACGGGCGGCGACGGCGCGCTTGGAGGCCATCCCGTAGGACTCCTTGTAGGACCGGCCGGTTTCATCGTGCTGCAGGTCACCCGGTGACTCGTAGGTGCCCGCGAACCACGAGCCGATCATCACGTTCGAGGCTCCCGCGGCCAGTGCCAGTGCGACGTCACGCGGGTGACGAACACCGCCGTCGGCCCACACGTGGCCACCAGCGGGTCGGGCCGCTGCGGCACACTCCGCGACCGCGGAGAACTGCGGCCGGCCGACCCCGGTCATCATCCGGGTGGTGCACATCGCGCCCGGACCGACCCCGACCTTGACGATGTCGGCGCCGGCTTCTAGCAGGTCGCGAGTGCCCTGCGCGGATACCACGTTGCCGGCCACCACCGGCACGCCCGGTCGCCGGGACCGGACAGCTTTGAGCGCGTCGAGCATCTTGCGCTGATGACCGTGTGCGGTATCGACGACCAGCACGTCGATACCTGCTGCGAGCAGTGCCTCGGTCTTGGCGGTGACATCGCCGTTCACGCCGAGCGCAGCGGCCACCCGAAGCCGGCCGCCACCATCCAACGCCGGCTGGTACAGCTCAGCACGCAACGCTCCGGTCGTGGTCAGCACACCCACCAGCCGGCCTTGGGCGTCCACCCCGAGCGCCAGTTCCTGGCGCCGGTGGTTGAGTTGGTCGAAGGCCTTGCGCGGTTCGGTCCCGACGGGGACCACCACCAGGTCGGTCTGCGCCACGTCGGCCAGCCGGGCGAACCGATCCACCCCGGTCAGTTCGGCCTCCGTGGCGAGCCCGACCGGACGGTGGGTGCCATCGAGCACCACCACGGCCCGGTGCGCTCGCTTGGGCAACAAGTTGATCGCGTCGGCGACAGCGTCTTGGGGGCCGAGCGTGAGTGCGGTATCCAGCACGAGATGCCGCGACTTGACCCAGGTCACCGTCGCGGCGACGGCCGCCGGGTCCACGTCCTGGGGCAGCACTACCAGGCCGCCGCGGCGGGCCACCGTTTCAGCCATCCGGCGCCCCGCGACCGCGGTCATGTTAGCGACCACCAGCGGGATGGTGGTGCCTGATCCGTCCACCGTGGACAGATCGGCATCGAACCGCGATCCCACATCCGAGCAGGATGGCACCAGAAACACATCGTCGTAGGTCAGCTCGTACCCGGCCCCCTGCCCCGCGACAAACCGCACCTTCTCCACGTTACCCAGGCAAGTGTGAGCAACCGCACCGGCCGTGGGCGTGGCGGTGGGACTAGCGTCGGATTGATGTGACATGCCCGCGGAATCCGGTGGTGGCCACGCCCACGTCAGCGGGTGTGCTGCTGGCGGTCGGCGCTGCGGTGACGGTGGGCACGCTGCCGGTGTTCCTGGTCGGCGGGCTGGCGGTGCAGATCCGGGCTGAGCTCGGGCTGTCGGTGAGCCTGCTGGGCCTGGCCGGATCGGTGTTCTTCGCCACCAGCGCCCTAATGGCGCGCCCGCTAGCAGCAGTGACGGAGCGGATCGGCCCTACCGCGGCACTGCGCCTCGCGGCCGGCGGTAGCGCGGCGTGTCTGGCCGCGTTGGCGCTCACCCCCTCGACGGGATGGCTGCTGGCGGGACTGGCGCTGGCGGGCATTCCCACCGCGCTGAGCCAGCCCGCCGCCAATGAGCTGCTCATGACCCGGGTCGCGGAGCCCAAGCGTGGGTTTGCCTTCGCCGTGAAGCAGTCCGCTATCCCCGCCTCCACATTGCTCGCGGGACTTGCCGTGCCGGCCGTGGCCTTGACCATCGGGTGGCGCTGGGCGTTTGCCCTCGGCGCAATGTTCGGGCTGCTCACGGTGCTGAGCGTGCCGCGGGTGCGCTGGCGCCGTACTTCTCGGCGTGCATCGCCGCAGCGGGAGCGCTCACGATTGCTGTTGCTGGCACTGGCCGCGGTGACCGGGCTCGGGGCCGCGGCGGCGAACGCGATGGGCACCTTCGTCACGGTAAGCGCGGTGAGTATCGGCTACAGCGAGGCCGCGGCCGGGCTTGTCCTTTCTTTGGGGTCGGTCGCAGGCCTCGTCATGCGCCTTGCGGCGGGGGCTATCGCCGACCGGGCCCAACCGGACTTGTTGCGGATGGTGGCCGTGATGCTGGGCTTGGGCGTGGTGGGGTATCTGATGCTCGCCGTGGGGCAGCCCGTTGCCTTCCTGATCGGTCTCGTGTTGGGCTTCGGCGCGGGATGGGCCTGGCCCGGCGTGTTCAACTACGCGGTGGCCGCACGATTCCCGGATCGGGTGGCCACCGCGACGTCGGTCACCCAGACCGGTGTCTACCTGGGAGCGGGTGGCGGTCCGCTGTTGTTCGGGCTGGTCGCCGAGCGCTACGGGGCATCGGCGGCCTGGTTGACCAGCGGCGTGCTCACCACCCTGGCCACCGTGGCGTTGGTCGTGGTGCGGTCGAGAGGGCGGTAATGCCACCGCGCGGGTTGTTTGTGGGAGTCGCGACGCTGGATCTGGTGCAGCGGGTGGGGCAGCGGCCTGGGGTGGACGAGAAGGTGGTTGCCCAGCGCAGTGACCTTGCGGTAGGGGGGCCGGCCGCGGTGGCGGCGGTGACGTTCAGTGCGCTGGGCGGGCATGCCACGCTGCTGTCCGCGCTGGGTCCCGGCCCGATCGGTCAGTGGGTGGCGGCCGACCTGCACGGTGCCGGAGTGTGCACCGTGGATGCCTGGGCCGGCGGCGCGGACGTGAGTATCTCGGCGATCACCGTGCTCGACGGTACCGGCGAGCGGTCGGTGGTGTCCCGTGACCCCGAGGAGATGCGCGTCGCAATACCCCCCGACCTGCTCGCTGTCCTCCCGGATACCGACGTCGTGCTCAGCGACGGGCACTATCCGGCCCTGGCAGTGGCCGCTGCGCGGGCCGCGCACGATGCCGGAATACCGGTGGTGTTGGACGGTGGCAGCTCCAAGCCGGTCTACACCGACCTGGTGCCGCTGGCCGACGCCATGGTGTGCTCGTCCAGCTATGGGGGACTACCGGAAGAGTTCGACGTGGTGGCCGCGGAGTTGCTGGCCGCGGGTGCTCGCCTAGTGGCGATGACAGCGGGCGGCGCGCCGGTGCGGTGGCAGACCCGCAACGCCACCGGCGTTGTCGAGGTTCCGCCGGTCACTGTCTGTGACACCCTCGGTGCCGGCGACGTGCTGCACGGTGCGTTCGCCTTCGCACGCGCCCTCAGCGTCACCGATCCCGAGCGCAGCTTGGGCTTCGGCGTCGCGGTGGCCTCGCTACGGGTGCAGCACACCGGCCCGAGATCCTGGCGCAGCGATCACCGGCTTCCCGGGCTGGTCGTCGAGTTCACCGGCGAGAGCTAGTTGGCTGCTTCGCGCAGCCGGCGGGCGAGCGGTTCGCGTCCCACCGGCTGCATCAGGTGATCCGTCGGCGGAGTTGGCGGGATCGGCCGGACAAGCGGCGGATCCGCGGTGAGCGTCATCAGCTGTCCGTAGTGGTACAGCTCCAACATGTCGCCTTCCAGCAGCCGGTACTCCGCCTGTGCCGTGGTGATCTGCACCCGCAACCGCCGCCCGCGCCAGCGCAGCCGGAAGGTGATCTTCGTTAAGGCCTCGGGCAGGCGGGGGGCAAAGGCCAAGCCGCCGTCATTGAGGTGGCGCAGCCCACCGAAACCGGCCACCAGCGCGGACCAAGCACCGGCCAGGGCCGCGATGTGCAGGCCGTGATCGGTGTTGTTGGCCAGATCGGCCAGATCCACCAGCGCGGTCTCGCATAGGTAGTCATAAGCCAGGTCGAGGTGACCCGTCTCGGCGGCCAACACCGCCTGGGTGGCCGCCGACAGGGACGAGTCGCGCACGGTGATCCGCTCGTAGTAGGCGAAATTACGGGCTTTCTGCTCGGCGCTGAACGCTTCCGGGCACAGGTGCATGGCCAGCACCAGGTCAGCTTGTTTGACTACCTGCTTGCGGTACAGGTCGAAGTAGGGGAAGTGCAGCAGCAACGGGTACTGCTGCGGCGCCGTGCCGGCGAAATCCCAGGGCGCGTGCTCGGTGAAGCCCTCGGCTTGGGGGTGCACGCCGAGCTTGTGGTCGTAGGGGATCACCATCTCGGCCGCGGCGTCGCGCCAGGACGCGGTCTCTTCCGCGTCGACGCCGAAGGCGGCGGCGTGCTCCGGGTGTCGCAGCACCGCGTCGGCCGCGGCGCGCAGGTTGCGCTGCGCCATCAGGTTGGTGAACACGTTGTTGTCGGCCACCGCGCTGTACTCGTCAGGCCCGGTCACGCCGTCGATGCGGAAGTTGCCCTCGAGGTCGTGGTGGCCCAGCGAACGCCACAGGCGCGCGGTCTGGATCAGCAGCTCCAGCGCGACGTCGCGCTCGAAGTTGACGTCGCCGGTCGCGGTCACGTGCCGGATCGCCGCGTCGGCGATGTCGGCGTTGACGTGGAAGGCCGCTGTGCCAGCCGGCCAGTAACCCGAGCATTCCTGGCCGCGGATGGTGCGCCAGGGAAACGCCGCCCCGGCCAGCCCGAGCTGTGCAGCCCGCTCCAGGGCCAACGGCAGGGTCTGCTGCCGCCAGCGCAACACGTCGGCGGCGGCGTCAGGCACCGTATGGCTGAGCATCGGTAGCACGAAGGTCTCGGAGTCCCAGAACGTGTGGCCGTCATAGCCAGGGCCGGTCAGGCCCTTGGCGGGAATGCCTCGCTTCTCCGCCCGGGCCCCGGCCTGCAGGATGTGGAACGACGCGAATCGCACCGCCTGCTGCAGCTGCGCGTTGCCGTCGACCTCCACGTCGGCCGCGGCCCAGAAGTCGTCGAGGTAGCGGCGCTGCTCATTGGTCAGCCCGGTCCAGCCGGTGTAGCGCGCGGCAGCCAGCGCCGCCCGGACCTGATCGTTGAGCGCCGGGAACGATCGCCGCGAGGACCAGCCATAGGCCAGGTACTTCACCACGCGTAGCCGCTGGCCGGGTTCCAGCCGGCAGATTACCGTGGTGCGCGCGACGTACTCGGTCGCCGAGGAATGGAACTCGGTGCGGGAGGGCCCCATTACCTCGTGGTCCATCGCCGCGGCCATTCGCAATCCGGAGTGGCGGGTGCTGTGCAGCAGCGTCGCTCCGGTGTCGTTGCACCGGTACTGCTCGGCGACCAGCGGTTCGGCCAGTGCCGCGGCCACCCGCGGATCGTGAGTGGCGGGGGGCAGCTGCTCGTTGGCGAACAGTTCGGACTGCAGCACCAGCAGCACCGGATCGTCGACCGGCTCGACGTCGTAGTTGATGGCGGCCACCGCTCGTTGGACCAGCGACACCATCCGTTGCGAGGCCACCCGCACCGCTTTACCGGCTGGCGACACCCATTCCAACCGGCGACTGAGCGTACCGGCCCGCAAGTCGAGGGTGCGTTCGTGCGAGCGCAGCTCGCCATAGCGCACGTCCAGCGGCTCGTCGTCGACCAGCAGCCGGATCAGCTTGCCGTTGGTCACGTTGATGATCGTCTGACCGGATTCGGGATAGCCGTAGCCACCCTCGGGGTAGGGCAGCGGGCGCAGTTCGTAGAAAGAGTTCAAATAACTGCCGGGCAACGCGTGCGGATCGCCTTCGTCGAGATTGCCGCGCAGCCCGATGTGCCCGTTGGCCAGGGCGAACACCGACTCGGTATGGCCCAGGGCGGTGAGGTCCAGCTTGCACTCCCGCACCGCCCACGGCTCGACGGCGAATCGCTGTTGCTCGATCATGTCCGCCCCAGTAGCTCAGCGAGGTCGTGGACGACGATATCGGCGCCGTGCGCGCGTAACGCATCGGCCTGCCCGGCCCGGTCCACCCCGACGATCAACCTCGGTGCGGGATCGTAGCGGACGCCTTATTTGATGATCAGGTAGAGGCCGTAGACCACCACGAGAGCGCAGCCGAGGAAGCACAGCGTCGCCACCGGCCGGGCCCACCGGGGCCCGGTGACCTTCTGGCTGGCCTGGCTCGGTGCGCAGTTGCGCTCGGCGAGCGCGCTGACGCCAACGGCGAACAGGACGATCACTCCGACCGCTGACCCGAACGACACGAAGAACACCATGCCGAGGGCCCCCCAGTCGATCGTCACGCTCATGGCGGGTATCTCCTCAGCCTCAGGCGTTGCTGACCGCGGCGGCCTGCGGCGCGGCGACCGGCACCTCGTTGACGTTGTGCGCGTCCACCGGCTCGCCCCGGGACAGCGCATAGATCGCGCCGGCGATCGCCAGCCCGACCACCGCGACGACCACGGTGCCGACCGTTCCGGTTTCGGCCACCCAACCCGCCAACGCGCCGACGATCGCCGCGGCCGGCAGGGTCAGTACCCACGCGATCCCCATCTGACCCGCCAGGCTCCAGCGCACCTGCGCCAGCTGGCGACCCGCGCCCGCACCGAAGATGGCCCCCGAACACACCTGCGTGGTGGACAGCGGGAATCCCAGTTGCGAGGAGACCAGGATGACTGCGGTGCTGCTCGTCTCGGCGGCGAAGCCCTGCGGCGTCTCGATCTCGGTGATGCGTTTGCCCAACGTCCTGATGATTCGCCAGCCGCCCGTATAGGTGCCGCCGGCGATCGCCAGGCCGGCCGCGACGATCACCCAGAACGGCGGTGCCGAGCCGGGTGCCAGCGCGCCGGCGGTGACCAGCGTCAAGGTGATGACGCCCATCGTCTTCTGCGCGTCGTTGGTGCCATGCGCCAGTGAGACCAGGGAGGCAGACACCACCTGACCGGTCTTGAAGCCGGCCCCCACGGTTGCTCGGTGGGCGCGCGACGTGATCCGGTAAGCGAGATACGTCCCGGCCAGCGCCACCACACCGGCGACGATCGGTGCCAGCACCGCGGGAACGAGGATCTTGGACACGACCGTGCCGAAATGCACGGCGTCGGCCCCCGCGGCCACCCAGGTGGCCCCGATCAGACCACCGAACAGCGCATGCGACGAGCTGGACGGTAGACCAAGCAGCCAGGTCACCAGGTTCCACACGATGGCCCCGATCAGACCACCGAAGATCACCACAGGAGTGATCTTGGTGTCCTCGAGCAGCCCGCTGGAAATGGTCTCGGCGACCGCCACCGACAGGAACGCGCCAATGAGGTTGAGCACGCCCGACAGCGCCACGGCAACCTTCGGTTTCAACGCTCCGGTCGCGATCGAGGTAGCCATCGCATTGGCGGTGTCATGGAAGCCGTTGGTGAAATCGAACGCGAGAGCCGTGATAATCACGACCAGGACGATGACGTCCATTTCGCCCTTCGTCGTCGAGGGAGCTCAGCGGGTCGAGCGTCACAGACCAAACGAAACGTTCGGTGAACACGACATGTCCGATCGGAGTCAGCGCGTATTGGTGGCCGGCGCGGCGATTGCGGTGATCACGAGCTCGCCGCTGCACAGCCACTTGCCATGCAACTGGGTCAACGGGTGACCGGCGGCGGTGATTCCAGGCACGAGCAGACGGGCGGCGAAGGTGCCCTGAGTCGGATCGTTGGCACCGAGTCCGATCGTGACGGCGGCGTCCTCGAAACCGAGCCAGCGGCGGGTCAACGGAAACCATGCTTTGTAGACAGATTCCTTGGCGCAGAACAGCAGCCGGTCCCAGCGGATCGTCCCGTTGGCGGCTGCCAGCTGGGACAGCCTGCACTGTTCCTGCGCTAGGGCGATCGCGTCCAGTACTCCCGCCGGCAGTGGCTCGTTCGGTTCGGCATCGATTCCCACCGTGGAGACGTCGCGGCTACGGGCCACGGCGGCAGCCCGGTAGCCACTGCAGTGCGTCATGCTGCCCACCACGCCTGGCGGCCACCGCGGTTCCCCACGCTCGCCGCGCAGCACTGCCACCGGGGGCAGGCCGAGCTGGCCCAGGGCCCGGCGGGCGCAGTGGCGCACGGTGCGGAATTCACGCCGTCGCTTGTCCACTGCGCGGCTGATCAGTTCCGCTTCGCCGGGGTACAGCACTGCGTCGGGCGGGTCGTCGAACGCCTCCGCGCTGGCGACCTGGACGGGCAGGATCTTATCGATCACACTCGGCTCCCGCGTGAGGATCAGGAGTTACGGTACCGACATGGCTTCGATGCCGTAGCCGTGGTGGCACGGCCGCCAAGACGGTGCATCAGTCGCTGCCGGGGCCGCCCGCCAACGCGGATAAACAACCGGCTCCGACACGTCACGCAGCGCACCGAAACGTGATCAAGGACCGTAGCTACGAGGAATTGGTCCTGGTCCACACGCTGGTATTCGTCGCGGCGCCTTGGGTCAGCAGCTCGGCGGCGGCGATGACCTCAGCGCTGGTGATCCGGAGCAGTCCCGGGTCGGGCCGATCAGCGAAGGTATCGCCAACGCGCCCGGCCCACAGCGCACGATGCTGTGGGCGTTGCGGTGGTGGTCCCCAGTGCCGGGGGGATACCGGACCGAACAGCACCACCGACGGCGTGCCATACGCGGTGGCGAGATGAGCGATGCCGGTATCGCCGCAGATCACCATAGTCGCGTCGGCGACCAGTGCGGCGAGCTCGGTCAACGTGGTGTGCCCGGCGAGCACCGAGCCGTCCGGTAGACCGGCCGCGGTGGCCACCTGGTGGGCCAGCGCCCGCTCGCCTGCACTGCCGGTGACCACCACCCGAAGGCCGGCAGCGGCCAGCCGGCGTGCCACTGCCGCGTACCGATCGGTGGGCCACTGCCGGGCGGCGAACTTGCATCCCGGGTGCACGACGACCGCACGCGGTACGGGACTGGCCGTCCGCGGGCGGTCCAGGTCGAGGTTTGACGGGTCGGTGGGGATGGCGAAGTACGCCAGCATCCGGCACCACCGCCCCACCTCGTGCACGTCGTCATTCCACTCCGGGCCCGGCACCCCCGGATAGGCATGGGCCAACAGGACAGTGGGTTGCAGCGCGCGCAACGCGCGGGTGCTCTGCGGTCCCCGCCCGTGCAGGTTCACCGCTACGGGCAGGGAAAGCTTGCGCCAGCCGATCGAACCGAGCTGCGGGGTGGGCAGCAGCTCGTCCACCGCGCCGGTGAGCAGGGCCAGCTCGCGCAGCGGCGCGGGCGCGGCGAGGACGATCCGATGGTCCGGGTAGGCCGACCGCAGCCCGCGCAGCGCCGGCACCGCAGTCAGCAGGTCACCCAGCCCCAATGCCCGTAGCACCAGCACGGTGGGAGGGCTCATGGCAGCGCGTCTAGGGCCAGGACGACTCGTGTGACGAGCAGACCACCATCTCCCGCAGCTCGCATCCAGGCGGCTGGCACAGCGCGTGGACAACGGCCGCCGCCACGTCCTCGGGCCGGTTGAGCTTGGCGTCCGGGGGCGGCTTGTACTGCTCGTCGCGGCCGTCGAAAAACGCGGTGTGCATGCCACCCGGGATCAGCAGCGTCACCCCGATCCGCCCGGCGGTCTCCGCGGCCAGCGCGCGGGTGAACCCGATCACGCCGAACTTGGACGCGCAATAGGCCGTCGCGTCGGGGAACACCCGCAGCCCCAGGGTGGACGAGCAGGTCACCACGGTTCCCCGGGAGCGCTCCAGGTGCGGCAGCGCGGCGCGCACCACCCGGGCGGTGCCGAGCAGGTTGACCGCCACCACCCGCTCCCACTCCTCGGCGGGCACCTCGCCGAACGGTCCGCAGGAATCGATCCCGGCGGCGGTGAACACCGCGTGTAGCTCCCCACCGCCGGCGGCCACCAAAGCCGCCACGGCATCCTCGGTGGCGACGCGGTCAGCTAGGTCGGCCTGCGCGTAGTCCACCGCGCTCGACGGTGCGTTGCGGTCCAAGACCAGCGGGCGTCCCCCAGCGGCGCGCACGGCCTCGACGGTGGCCGCGCCTAAGCCGGACGCACCACCGGTGATCAGCACATTGCCCAGTGCCCTTGTACCCTGGGAACTCATACCTTCTCCTTCGTCCTGCGCTGGAACTGCGATTGCGCGGCGGTTCCCACCCCCCGGGCGGCGGAGACAAGCCGGCTCGTGGAGTAGCCGTCGAGCAGCGGGATGATCACCACACGCCCGCCGTACCGCCGGACCACCGGTTCCTCGGGCAGCTCGCTGATCGTGTAGTCGCCGCCCTTGACCCACACGTCGGGGCGCACCGTCTCCAGCAGGGCGGCGGGAGTGTCCTCGTCGAACATGATCACCGCGTCGACCGGTTCCAGCGCCTCGAGCATCGCGATCCGGCCGGCCGCGGGCACGATCGGCCGGGCCGGGCCCTTGCGCCGGCGCACCGACTCGTCGGAGTTGACACAGACCACCAGGGCGTCCCCCAGGGCGCGGGCTTGGCGCAGCAGGCTCAGATGCCCGGGGTGCAGCAGGTCGAAACAGCCGCCGGTGGCCACCAGTCGCCCACCCAGGCGGCGCAGCCGGGCCACGACATCACCAGCACAGCCCGGCGACGACGGTGGAGGCCCGGCCGGGAGTGCGTTGATCGACGCGGCGCCTCCGGCGGCGACGAACTCCGTCGCCGAGCAGACCGCGGCCACCACCGCATCGCTGAGGGAGCCGCCGCCGAGCAGCGCGCCGGTCACCGCGGCAGCGAACGCGTCACCCGCACCGCAAGTGTCGCAATCCTTCGGCATCTCCAGCTCGGGTACAGGTACGGCCGTGCACCCCTGCGCGGTCGCCAACATCGCACCGCCGGCCCCGCGCGTGACCGCCACCGCGTCGCACCGCCACCAGCCACGCAGCGCCGCGGCGGTCGGTGACCCACCGGCCGGCGTCAGCCCGACCCCGGACGCCTCGACCTCGTTGGGCGTCACCAGCCGGCAACCGGGCACGGGTAGGGCTCCTCGAGGGTGCGGATCCCACACCACGGGTACCCGGCGGGTGATGGTGATCAGCGCATCCCGGATGGCGGGCTCGGCAGTGACATCGCGCCCGTAGTCGGATACCAGGACCGCGCCGGCGTCGTGCAGCACGGACGGGAAGCGGTTCCCAGCGGGTGCGCCGGCGGCGCGGCCGTCACCGGCGTCGACCCGCAGCAGCGAATGACGTTCAGTGCGGATCCGGGTCTTGCATGCGGTGGCGCCGCGCAGCGGCATCCGCACCAGCTCCATGTGCAGTGCCAGCAGGTCTGCCAGCAACCGGGCCGCTGGGTCGGCGCCCAGCGCCGTCACCAACACCACGTCGTGGCCGGCTCGGGCCGCCAGCAGCGCCGCCAGGCCCGCCCCACCGGGACGCCAGCGCTGCGCCTGGACGTCCACAACCGGTACCGGCGCGTCCGGGCACAGCCGGTCCACCCGTCCCTCGACGTCACTGTCAAGCAGCGTGTCGCCGATCACCACCAGCCGGGCGCGGCTCATAGCTGCGGTTTGGGCGCGACGACGTCCAGGGCGTCGTCGATCGCGATGCACAGCGCATGCACGATCGCCAGATGGATCTCCTGCACGGTGGCGACGCTGGGTGCCTCGATCGTGATCGCGTCGTCGCACACTGCGGCCAGCGTGTTGGGGGCCGGACCGGTCAGCGCCCAGGCGGTCATGCCGACTTCATGCGCCGCCTTGGCCGCCGAGACCACGTTGCGGCTGGCGCCGCTGGTGGACAGCGCGATGAGTACGTCGCCCGGCCGGCCGTGCGCGAAGACCTGCCGGGCGAACGACTCGTGGCCGCCATAGTCGTTGGTAATCGCGGTGAGCGCGGAGGTGTCGGCGTGCAGGGCAATCGCAGACAGCGGGCGCCGATCGTGCAGGAACCGGCCGACGAGCTCGCCGGTGAGGTGCTGAGCCTCTGCGGCGCTGCCGCCATTACCGCACGCGAGCAGGCGTCCCCCGCCGCCCAGCACGCCAGCGAGCTGCCGTCCCCAGCAGGCCGCCCGGGTGCCGGCGATGTCCTCCATCCGCGCCAGGGCGCCACGCAGGGCGGCGAGGTGCTCCCGGCTCATGACTGGCCTCCGGGCGCAGGCGCGCTGGTGGCCGGGGTTTCGTCACCGGCCAGACCGGCCAGTACCTGGCGATAGAGCAACTCTGTCTCCAGTGCGATCCGGCTCCAGTCGTAGCGCGACGCCGCCCACGCTGCTGCGGCAGAACCGATCGCGGCCAGCCGGGCGGGATCGGCGAGCAGTTCGCGCAACCGTTGCGCCAGCGCCGCGGGGTCCCGGGGGGGCACCAGCGCGCCGGTACGCCCGTCAACGACGGTGTCGAGGTGCCCGCCCACCGCGGAGGCGATCACCGGCACCCCGCAGGCCATCGCCTCCAGCGGGACCATCCCGAACGGTTCGTACCACGGCACGCTGACCACCACGTCCGCCGAGCGCAGCAGCGCGGGCACATCGTGGCGGGGAATCCGGTCGACTAGGCGCACCCGGTCTTGCACGCCACATGCTGCCGCGATAGCGGTCAACCTCGTCTGCTCGGCGTCCGCGATGGCGTCCCCACCGCCGGCGATGACCAGTTCGGCGTCCGGAACCGCGGGCATCGCGCGGACGGTGGTCTCGACGCCCTTGCGTTCGACCAGCCGACCCAGCGACAGGATGCGGTGCCGGCCGTCACGCGTGGCCCGTGGCCCGCGTGGAGTGAAGTGGTCGAGGTCGACTCCGCACGGCACCACCGCTACCCGCGCGGCCGGCACACCCAGAGCGGTCAGCTCGGTCACCTCGTCGACGCAGGTTGCCACCACCAGCGCTGCGTCGCGGGCCAGCTCGGCCTCCAGCCGCAGTCGAGCCGGTGGGCTGGGGTCTGCCGCGCCCTGGTGGCGGCGCTTGACCACGCCCAGCGCGTGGAAGGTCTGCAGCACCGGGATACCGATGCCAGGAACGCGGCCGACGCCGCGCTGCGCGGCCAGCCCGCTCATCCAGAAGTGCGCGTGTGCCACGTCTGGCTTTTCCACCAGCCACCGGTTCGCGAGATGGTCGCCGAACTCCGCCATATACGGCAGCAGAGTGTCCTTGGGCAGCACGGTGGGCGGCCCGGCGGTTACGTGCTCGACGGTCACTCCGGGACCGACCCGGACCCGATCGGGCAGTCCCGGATCGTCGCGGCGGGTGTAGACGGTCACGTGGTGGCCGCGCTCGCCCAGCGCCCGGGCGAGTTCGGCGACGTGCACATTCTGTCCACCTGAATCGGCCCCGCCGATCGTTGCGAGCGGGCTGGCGTGCTCGGAGATCAGGGCAATCCTCATCGGCTCACCTCCTTGATCAGCTGATCCCAGTCGGCGCAGAACCGGTCGAGGGAGTATCTGCGGTGGGCGGCGGCTCTAGCCGCCACGCCCATGTGCTGGGCAAGGTCAGGGTCGGCGATGAAGGTGCGCAGTGCGTCGGCGAGCAGATCGATCCGGGTGGAGATCACCCCGGCATCGGGCGGCACCGCCTCCACCACCTCGGTGGTGGACAGCGCCACCACCGGCATTCCCAGATGCATTGCCTCCAGCAGCGACAGGCCCAGCGAAGTCCAGCGGATCGGGTGCAGGTACACCCGGCGCCGGGCCAGCTCAGCGTGCATCCGCGCTTGGGGCAGGTCCTCAAAGGTGGTGATCCGGCTGGTGGGCGGCAGCTGTGAGACGGCCATGCCGAAGACGTCCAATGGTGCCTGTGCGGCAAAGCGGGGCAGCAGATCGGTGCCGGTGACACGCCACCGGCGGACCGGTTCGTTAATCACTACGGCGGCGTGCGGGATGGCACCGGTGTACCGGTAGCCGGGATCGGGGATGCCGTGTTCGATCACCACGGTGGGTGCGCGACCGCAGTCCCAGAACAGCTCGTTGAACGGCGTGACGTGCACGATTGGGATGCCGGATTGATCGGCCATCGGATGCTGGGTGTCCGGTACGTCGCCTCGAGGGCTGTTGTGCTCGACGTACACCGCGGGCACATCTCGCCCGGGCCGGCGACCCAGCCACTGTTCGGTCAGGTCGAGTTCGTGCGGGCGCTGCAGCACGACGACGTCAATGTCAGTGTCGGCCAGCGCCTGCGGGGTGATCTCGATGGCGTTCGCCGGCCAGTCGAACGTCCGGGCCCGGCCACGGCCATCGGCGCCTCGGTCTGGCGTGACCGGCACCAGGAAAGTATGCGACCCGCGGACGAACGCGGTGCTCCAGGAGCCATGGACATGCCAGTGCAGCACCCTCATAGCACGCCCTCTACCTGCCGATATGGAGACATGGCGGGGTTATCGAGATTTGATAACCCCGCCATGTCTCCATATCGGCAGGCCTTGAGCAGCGAGGCGACCGCGGCTACGACGTCGGCCGGGTGTACGCCGGACAGGCAGGGGTGACCGGGCACGGGGCAGTGCCGCGCTCGGGTATCGCGGCAGGCTGCGTGCTGGTCGCCGAGGAGCACCGTCGGGACCCCGTAGGGCGCCCACCGGGCCGCGGGCACCACCGGAGCGAACAGTGACACCACCGGGGTGCCGACTGCTGCAGCCAGGTGCGCCGGTCCCGTGTTGCCGGCGATCACCACCCGGGCGCCGTCGAGGACGGCGGCCAACGCGCGCAGATCGGTTCGGCCACCGAGGTCGACGCCGGTGTCTCCGGCCACCCGTGCAGTGAGGTGTTGCTCGTGGGCCGAACCAGTGACGAGCACGCGGTACCCCGCGGCGGTCAGTGCCCGGACTGCCTGGGCGCAGTGCTGCATGGGCCATTCCCGGGCCGGGACCGAGGCGCCCGGGTGCATCACCAGGTACCCCGGTTCTCCGGTGAGGTGCTCGACAGTAGGCAGCGGCCGGCGCACCGCCAGGCGCCCGCAGTCCCCGGCCGGCAGGCGGTAACCGGCGGCCTCGGCGAGGTCCAAGCTGCGCTGCGCCTCCGGCGGGTCGCCGTCGACATGATGGCGTAGATCAAGCAGCGAGCCGGGGTAGTCCTCGCTGATCGCGCCGATCCACCCGACTCCGGCCAGTCGCAGCACCAGCGCCAGTGGCAGCGGGGACTGGTGAAACGACGTCAGCAGCAGTGCGGCCTGCGGCGCGTGCGTCCGCACCGCGTCCTGCAGTACGGCGACGTGTTGCGCGGTGACCGGCGCGGGATCGGGGTCGATCCAGGGTGCGCACCACTCGATGACCTCATCGACGCCGGGTAGCAGCGTGGCGGCCGCGCTGCCGTGCGGGCCGGTGAGCATCACGACCTTGTCGGCTTGCGCGGCGACGGCGCGGACCGTGGGGCCGGCCAGCAGTACATCGCCCGCGTTGTCCAGGCGGGCGACCAGCACGGTCCCGGCCATCGGCGCGGTTCTCATGGCTCGACCCTGGCGAGCAGGTCTCGCGGTCCTCATGGCTCGACTCTGGCGAGCAGGTCTCGCGTGCTCATGGGCCGACCCGGCCCGA
>DATFDO010000173.1:0-5748 GCA_035252045.1 Pseudonocardiaceae bacterium | reverse complement strand
TCATGTCGAGTTGGCGTGCGAGCTCGAGCTCGGCAAAAGCTCCGTTGGTTCCGAAGCCGGCGTTGTTGACGAGGAACTCCACCTCGATCCCGGCCCGCAGGAGCTCCTCGTGCAGATGTAGCGGCGCCTTCGGATCGGTCAGATCAGCGGGGATGACAGTGGTCTGAGTGCCGTGCAGCCGCCGTAACTCGGCGGCCAGCTGGTCGAGCTTGTCACGGCGCCGGGCGACCAGGACCAGGTCGTGATGGTCCTGAGCAAACAGTCGTGCGAAGTGTGCCCCAAGTCCGGCGGAGGCGCCGGTGACCAACGCTGTCTTCCCGGTGCGTCCCATATCGAAACTATAACACTGTTACGGTAACTCGGCGGATGTTCAACCCCGTTCGTCGGGCAGCCGACCGTGGAGGTAGTCGTCGTACGCCGACAGGTCGAGCAAGCCGTGGCCGCAGTAGTTGAACAGGATGACCTTCTCCTCGCCGGTCTCCTTGGCGGCGAGCGCCTCGTCGATGACGGCGCGGATCGCGTGCGCAGCCTCAGGGGCGGCCACCTTGCCCTCAATACGGGCGAACTGCACCGCCGCCTCGAAGACTTTCCCCTGTGGGTATGCCACCGCCTCCATCCGGCCGTCGCGGACCAGCGATGAGATCAGCGGGCTGTCCCCGTGGTAGCGCAACCCGCCGGCGTGGATGCGCGGCGGCACGAAGTCATGGCCCAGCGTATACATCGGCAACAGCGGGGTGTACCCGGCGGTGTCCCCGAAGTCATAGTCGAACCGGCCCTGGGTCAAGGTGGGGCAGGACAGCGGCTCGACGGCAAGCAGCCTTACGCCGGCGTCTGGCACGAACGGCATCGCGATGCCGCCGAGATTGGACCCCCCACCGCACGGCGCGATCACCACGTCCGGCAGCGGATCTCCGGCTAAGTTGAGCTGCTCGCGCGCCTCGAGCCCGATCAGCGTCTGATGCAGCAGCACGTGATTGAGCACCGAACCGAGCGAGTAGTGCGTGTCCGGGCGGCTTGCCGCGTCCCGCACCGCGTCGGAGATCGCCGTGCCAAGCGAGCCGGGGTGGTCCGGTTGGTCGACCGGGGAGGGCACCACCGAGCCGCCCCAAGTTTCCATGATCACTCGGCGGTACGGCTTCTGCTCGAAGCTGGCCCGGACCATGTACACCATGCATTCCAGGTCGAACTGAGCGCAGGCGAACGCCAGCGCGGTGCCCCACTGGCCGGCGCCGGTCTCGGTGGTCAGCCTGCGCGCGCCGTCTCGGGCGTTGTAATACGCCTGCGCCACAGCGGTGTTCGGTTTGTGGCTGCCCGCCGGAGAGCCGGACTCGTCCTTGAAGTAGATCCTGGCTGGAGTGCCGAGGGCGCGTTCCAGGCGCATCGCGCGCACCAACGGGGTAGGCCGCCACAGTCGCAGGATGTCGAGTACTTCACCCGGCACGTCCACCCATGGTGCAGCTGTCATCTCCTGCTCGATGAGCGCGGCCGGGAACAGCGGCGCCAAGTCGTCGGGCCCTACCGGCTCCCGGGTCGCCGGATGCAACGGCGGCTGGAGCGGGACCGGTAGATGCGGGACGACGTTGAACCAGGCCGACGGGATGTCCCCGGGTGGCAGGTTCCAGCGGGCCATTTCTGGCGCTCCTCGTGACCACGGAACAGGGGTTGCGAGCCTAACAGCCGTCAGCAGGCGCCGGCAGTTTCGAGCAGCGTGGACCGTACCCCGATCAAAACGGTGCTACGGCGGCTGCGCCGGCTCATCAGTGGGTACTCATAAGGAAAGTCACGACCAGCGATTCCTCAGGAGGAGCCCCATGAAGATCAACAGTGTTACCCCGGCCTCAGCGCTGCCCGACACCCCGGTGCTCATCAAGGGCGACGGTCTGGACGCGGCGCAGGCACTGTACTTCGGCGACCAATCAGTGCCATTCAAGATCAACGGTACCGGAACGATCGAGGCGAGCGTCCCGAGCGGTTCCGGCACGGTCGACGTGACGGTCGAGGACAATGGCGACAAGAGCAATAGCGTCAGCTTCACTTACCTCAAGGTGTACTGACAATCTCACCGTGGTGACGTTGACAGCCCGCTGAGTTACGTGGCGGCGGGCACCGCCGGTTGGCACACTGCGCCGGTGGTTGAGCGCTTCCCGGCTGCTAGTGGCCGCGATGGTGATCGCAAAAACAACTCGGTCCGCATTCGGCCGGTGGCGTGGCTGTGTCTCGGACCGGTTCGGCCAATACGGGCAAGGCCCGAGCTCGAACGGCACGCCTGGCGCCACCGGATACCGATGGTCGAGGTCATCCACGGTGCATGATCACGCTTTGGGAAGGAAACCGCGAATCGCGCGGCTCATCCCAAAGCGTGATCATGTGGGCGATGTGAATGGTGCTCAGCGAACCGCCGTATGGGTTGGGTCGACCCAGGGCACATGTTCAGGTTCCGACACTCCCTCGATATCCAGGTTGACCACGATCGGCTCCTGTCCGCTGCGGGTCACCACGCACTCCAGCGGCTGGTCATCGACGGCGTTGATCTCTTGATGCGGCACGAAGGGCGGGACGAAAATGAACCCGCCGGGGCCGGCCTCGGCGGTGAATTCGAGGTTGGCGCCCCAGCGCATCCGGGCCCGCCCGCGGACTACGTAAATCACGCTTTCCAACTCGCCATGGTGGTGCGCGCCAGTTTTCGCGCCAGGGTGAATCGTGGCGGTCCCGGCCCACAGCTTCGCCGAGCCGGTCCGGTCATGGGTGACCGCGGCGGCGCGAGTCATCCCTGGTGTCTGCGGGGTGTCGGTGTCCAGCACGTCGCCGGGGATGACCCGCACCCCATCGGTGCGCCAGTTCGGCGTCGCTTCTGGTTGGGTGATGCTCATGAGCCGAGGCTAGTCCGAGGCAGCGCGCAGATGGGGCGTGAGCTGCGTTATCTAGTCTTCGACTGGCACGTGCCGCAGCCAGGCGCGCCCCGCGGGCGGCTGGTCAGGCGGACCACGCGATCTTGCGCTTCGGGCGCCCGTATGGCATTGAGCAGCGAACCCTGCCCGCGCGCGGGTAGGTCCACAGTCAGGCGCCGAACTCGCGGGTGAAGCGTTCCGGGCAGCCGGCGGTCATTTCGGGGCGACAGCGGCCGCGCCAGCGGACCCAGCGGCGCAGCGCCGAGACCATCGTGATCCGGCGCGGCAAGTTGAGGAAGATGATGATGTCGGCGCGGTCTAGTCGCCCGGGCAGGGTGCTGGAGTAGTTGCATCGATGACCCAGCGGTCGGCGCCGGCCAGGGACGTGCCACGGGCGCTCCAGGCGTCGCGTTCGGTCGGGATCCAGCCGGGGCGCCAGTAATGCTGGTCGAGGTGCACGACCGGCAGGTCGAGCAGGGCGCCGAGCTGGCGGGCGAGGGTAGTTTTCCCGGCGCCGCTGCCCACGACCAGCACTCCGCGAGCCATCGGAGCTAGAGGTCGCTCAGCGTCTGGAGACCGCTTCGGTGGGCCCGGCGTCGGGAGAGGCGTAGCTCTTGCGGAGAGCGCTTGGTGATCATATTGCCCGCGGCTGATAGTCCGTCCCCGCCAGAACGCCCACGAGCTGCCACTCTGCCATTCCACCGGTGTCCCGGGGGGCTATGTCGAGGCGCGAACATCGGGCAGCACTTGACGCCGCCGCCATCAGGCCCGTCCTGCCACACTCAGCCAATGATGTTCCGCGCCCAGATCGAGCTGGGTGGCAAGACAGCCACCGGCATCGCCGTGCCCGATGAGGTAGTCCAGGCTCTGAACGCGGGCACGCGGCCAGCCGTGAGGATCACCCTTGGCGGCCACACCTACCGCAGCACGGTGGCCTCGATGGGCGGGCGGTTCTTCGTTCCGCTCAACATCCTTCACCCACCGCAAGGAATGGGTGCGCTGGATCACCGACGGTAAGAAGGCCCAGACACGCCAGTCACGCATTGCGCAGACCCTGTAGACCCTCCAAGGTGGCCGGCGAACACGCTGACCTCATGTCCAGTTTTGCGAACGCTTCGCGTTTCGCAGGACGGCGGGCTTGACCTGGCATTTCGGGGAAACCAGGTGGCCGGCAATCTGTCCGTAGGTATACCAAGATCACCGAGAGAGGAAATGCAATGAGCGACCGTGCATCCCCGTTCGTTCTTGGCCCCGCGGAGCCGAGTGACGGGGAGGCTTTCACGTCCTTCAAGGTTCAGGCCGACGATACAGCGGGCTTGCTTAGTGTCTTTGAGTTCACGCTCCCGGCCTGGGAGTCCGGACCCGTTTTACACCTGCATAGGGAATCAGACGAGTCCTTCTACGTGCTTTCTGGTGCGCTGGAGCTTCAAATCGGTGATGAGCGATCGATTGTGTCACCGGGTGGCTTCGCATGGGTGCCCCGAGGGATCCCACACACGTTCGCCAACGCTGGCGAAGTCGTCGCTCGTGGAATCACTATTGCCACGCCGGGCGGTATCGAGCGCATGTTCCAGGAGCTGGCTGAATACGTAGCTGCTACGAACGGTCGCCCTGATCAGCAAGAGCTGGACGCCATCCGGCAACGCCACGGTGGAGCCACCCTGGGACCGCCGATCCGGTCAAACCGAGCGCCAAGGCTCGGGTGACCCGATCAGCACGTCCATAAAGCTTAGGAAGGACACGCTGGAAACCGCCGAGGTGTGCGATGACGTTCTCACCAGTCCGGCTGCTGTCCTGAACTCGACAGCGCTGACATGTCCAGGCAGCCGAAAGGACGCTGGCGTCGAATTCACGACAGTGGCATGCGAATGTGCCCGAACTCCGCTTACGTGGCAAAGTCTAAGGAACCAAAGCGCCCTGGCGAGTAAGGAGACAGGATCTGCCAACCAAAGGTGACACAGTGACGCCGTCGTCGAGGAGAAGCGTGCCGGCTTCTGCTGTGGTAGATCTCTCTGGCGATCTTCGTCGGTCCACCGGGGGACATGACGCCTCGATTGGATCAGGCCTGCTCTCGGCGCCGGAGATCGGCGACCAGCTGGGTCATGAACCGGTCTCGATGAGACAGGATGTACGTGTCCCCGCAGACGACGCCTGCACACATAGAGTTAATCTTGCGCAGTGTCAAGGCTGTGAGCCGTGGTGCAGCGCCCCCGGCAGGATTCGAACCTGCGGCCTAGCGATTACCAGGAACCACTACCGAACAGCGCCGGTCATGACCGAACAGTTCGTCTGGCCAGCGCGGACACTTCTTAACAATGCGCACTTGCACCGGACATTTACGGTTGTTTCAGGTAGGTAAAGGGTGGAGATGATCACGGGCTGGTCTCCTTGACCGTCCAATATAGGGGCGAGGCAAGGGAAGGCAGACGGCCTCGCTGGGGAGCACCCAGGGCCTCGGCATAGTCGCGGGTTTCGGCGTGTCTGCGCGACGACACGCCAGTGATGCGATAGCGGAGCGCGAACACGCACGGCTGGTGATCGTGACGGTTTCTAGCCAGGCTCACCATCTTGGAGCGAAGCTGTGCCCGCATCCGCATCTTCCCCGATCGCCGTTCTCACCGCCCATGCCGGGCCTGCCGGAGCCGAGCCGAACGCGGATCTTCTCACCGCGCTGGGTGAGGTGCTCGATTTGCACAAGGTCAGGGCCGTCGACACCGACTGGTGGCGGTGCTCGCGCTCAGTGTCGCCGCGGTACTGGCTCCACGATCCGCCGGATCCTGCAGGCGGTCGGTGCTCCACACCTCTGGGATACCTTCCGCCCCGCCCAGCGTGCCTATCTAATCGTCGGCGGACTCAACTT
>DATFDO010000172.1:0-4378 GCA_035252045.1 Pseudonocardiaceae bacterium | reverse complement strand
CTTCGGTGCACACGGCGTACCGGCGGTCGGCTGGTTGCTCGGCGGCGTGCACAACGGCATCGCGCAGATGTTCCAGGTGATCTGCTACGCGCGGATGATGGTCGGCACCAAGGCGATTGCCACGCTGTCCAGTGGATACCTCAATGCGCTGGACTACGCCAAGCAGCGGGTACAGGGCGCCGATATCACGCAGATGCGCGACAAGACCGCCCCGCGGGTGACGATCATGCATCACCCTGACGTGCGACGGATGCTGATGTTGCAGAAGTGCTACGCCGAAGGCCTGCGTGCGCTGTATCTCTACACCGCCAACCACCAGGACACCGTCGAACTGGGTGGTCCGGATGCCGTGGTGGCCGCGCGGGTGAATGATCTGCTGCTGCCGGTGGTCAAGGGGGTGGGTTCGGAACGCGCCTACGAGATGCTCGCCTTGTCGCTGCAGACCCTGGGCGGGTCGGGTTTCCTGCAGGATTATCCCATCGAGCAGTACATTCGTGACTCCAAGATCGACAGCCTGTATGAGGGCACCACGGCCATCCAGTCTCAGGACTTCTTCTTCCGCAAGATCGTTCGGGACGGTGGTCAGGCGATCGGGCACCTGAACAAGGAGATTCAGGCGTTCTTGGACACCGGGAGTGTCAGTGGTGAACTCAAGGAGGAGCGGGCACTGCTGGCCACCGCGCTGAGCGACGTGCAGGCGATGCTCGCCGCCATGATCGGTTTCCTGACGTCCGCGCAGCAGGACCCCCGCAACACGTACAAGGTTGCTCAGCAGACGGTGCGGCTGCTGATGAGCACCGGTGACCTGCTGATCGGCTGGCTGTTGCTGCGCCAGGCCGAGGTGGCCTTGACCGCGCTGACCGGCGCGGACTCCGCCCAGGACCGGCCGTTCTACCAGGGCAAGGTCGCCGCCGCGGCGTTCTTCGCGCGCAACGTCCTGCCCGAACTCACCGCCCGCCGTCACATTGTGGAGTCGACCGACAACGCCCTCATGGACGTCCCCGAAGAGGCCTTCTGACCGCTGCTCGCTGGGCCCTGCAAGTCAGGGCTCGCAGATGACGTGGGGGACGGGGTCGTATTTCACGGTGCGGGTGTGGCGGGAGAGCTCGGCGTGCGTGGTGGCATCGCGGATCACCCTGGTGTCGCTGGTGGTGAAGCCGCGGGCGCCGGGGGTGGCACTGCACGGCTGGTCGTGGACGGTTTCTGTTTGCGGGTCGGTGTAGTCGGTGCGCGGGCCGGGAATCGACTCCACGTCGACGTGCTTGGTGCCCCAGAGGGTGACCGTGATCGATGACGGGGTCCACACCGTCTGGATGAAGATCCCGGTGGGGGAGTCATCGCGGAACTTGAGGTCGATGGCGCCCTCGAAGACGGTGGCCTCCCGGGCCGCGGGGTAGCGGCTGATGTAGTAGCTGTGCTCCTTGTGCTCGACGTCGGTCATGCCGGCGAAATACGTGGCGTTGTACATGGTGGTGGCGAACTGGGAGATGCCGCCGCCGATGCCCCGGCTGGGTCGGCCGTGGTCGATGATGCCGGCGTCGACGTATCCGGTGGCGGCGGTGCGCGGGCCGGTGTATCCGTTGAGGCTGAAGGTCTCTCCCGGTCGCACGATCGCCCCGTTGACCTGTTCAGCGACCCGGCGGATGTTCTCGCCGGAGTCGGCCGCGAACCCACCGGTGGTGAACGTGCTGATTTGGGTGGTGATGCCGAGCCCGTTGGCTTGTTCGGTGCTCAACGTCGGGGGCAGGGTGACGTAGCTGGCCGCCAGCGAGCGCTGCGCCCCGGAGTGGTGTAGCACGTCCAGCAGCGGCAGCAGGCTGGGGGCCCAGTCGATGCCGCGGCCATCGACCGAGGGCAGCACCACCGACGTGTCACCCTGGATCAGGATCTGGGCGTTCTTGGCGGGGTGCTGGGTCGACTCCAGCTGGGGGTTCAGTGCAGCGATCACCGTCGGATTGTCGATCGTGGTGGTCAGGCCCCCCCGGCTGTCCGGGGCGAAGCGCAGCGCGGCTGCGATGACGTCGGGTTGCAGCACCGCGTCGCGGCCTTCACCGGTGATCGTGACCGGGGCGGCAACCGCGGGTTCGACGACGTCGCGCAGCGTGGCCTGGACTCCTGCGGCCGTGGTGCGTACCGGTTGGGTGGTCACCGGGGCGATTACCGTACCGCCACCAGGCCACCGCGAGCGGATGAGTTCGGTGGTGGGGGCGACGTCGAGGTGCTGACCGGTACGTGGCTCGACCGGCACCGGCCGGGTGCCCTCGAAGCGGATGGTGCCCTCTACCGGATCCCGGTCGGTCTGGCCGCGTAGTGCCTGTACAGCCGCCGTCAAAGCGGCGTCGTCTTCGGAGGTGACCACCCCGACTTCACGGGTGCGCCACAGCGACTGCAGGCGGGTCCACGGGTTGAGGGACTGCTTCCCGGCCTGGTCGAGGGTGGCGGGCCAGTCCAGGGTGAGGCCGGCTCGGTGCGGGTCGAGGGTGGCGGTGACGTCGCCGGCTTGCACGGTTATCGGACGGTCCAGCCGTGGTTCGAATTGCTCGCGTAGCTTCTGCTCGGCCGCGGTGCGGGACATCCCGCCGACGGGCACACCTTGGACGGTGACGCCGCGAGGCACGCGGCTGGCAGACCGCACGACGTCGATGCCGTAAATCAGTCCCAGCAGGCCCAGCGCGGTAGCCGTGATGATCAGCGTCCGGCGCCGCGCCCGGGTATCCCGGCGCGATGTCTCGATGGCGTGCTCAGCAGCCAACTCGTCGAATAGCGCCCACGGTTCGGGGGGTGCCGATTTGTCGGGTGGGGTCACAAATACAGGCCTGTTCCGTGTTCGGCGCGCTCGCTGGCAACCGCTTGCAGGTCGCGTTCGCGCATGACCAGGTACGTGCATCCACGCACCTCGACTTCGTACTGGTCTTCGGGGTTGAACAACACCCGATCACCGACCTGAACAGTGCGGACGTGATTACCAACGCCGTATACCTCGCCCCAGCACAACCGCTTGGCTACCTGGGCCGTCGCCGGGATCAGGATTCCCCCGCTGCTGCGCCGTTCGCCGTCTTCACCTACCTGACGCACGATGACGCGGTCGTGGAGCATCTGAATCTCGAGCTTGCTCTCAGCCACGGCGGAAAGCGTACGTGCTGCCCGTGTCCGCCTCGGTACTGCCTCGGTACGGTCCGTACCTCAGCGGCGCGCCCGCTTTATGGGCCCCCATGAGAAGGCCCCGTGAGGCTGCCGGGTCGGGGGTCCAACAGCATCACGGGGCTGTCAGTGTCATCGCGGTGCGCCACCGCGCCGTTACACGGTCCCGGCGACGCACGGATGATTCACTCTTTTGGGCTAGCGCAACCAGGTCAACCGGCCAGTCTGCCCAGAAGGAAGCGTCCGAAGTGTGGAACGGTGAACGCGATTTGCCCGCGCTCGCCGGAGTAGACCAACCCTTTCTTGAGGAGGCTGTCGCGTGCGGGAGACAGCGAAGATGCTCGGCGACCGAGCTGGTCAGCGACCTGGGTGGTGCCGACTGGCTCGTCGCGGCCGCCGGTGAGCTCGGCCATCGACTGCAGGTACTCCCGCTCGGCTGGCGTGGCTCGCTCGAAACGGGATCCGAAGAACCCCACGGCCAGCTCGCTTTCCGCCTCCGGTGCGGCCACATGGACATCGAGAATCCCGATCGGCGACGCAGGAGCGGCGTCCCAGGCGGCTTTGCCGTAGGCCTGCACGAAATACGGGTAACCCCCCGACGTCTCGAACAGCGCGTCGAGCGCGTCGGGGGCGATGCCGGCGCCTTCCCGCTCGATCGGTGCGACTACGGCCCGGTCGGCGTCGACACGGTCCAGCCGGTCGATCCGCACGTACCGGAACAGCCGCTCGGAGTAGGACTTCGACGCGCTGAGTACCGCCGGTAGGTGCGGTAACCCGGCGCCGACGACCACCAGTGGAGCCCCGGACTGGGACAACTCGTGGCAAGCAGCGCACAGTGCGGAGACGTCGTCGGGTGCCACGTCCTGCATCTCGTCGATCAGCAGTGCCACCCCGGTGCCGACGTCGGCGGCAAGGTCGGCCACCTCGGTGAACAGCTCCACTAGGTCGATTTCGATGTCTCCCGAATCGGCCCGCCCGGCGATGGCCGGCACGTCGATGCCCGGCTGCCAGCGATCCCGTAACTTGGCGTCTTTCGCGGTGGCCCGCAGGGCAAATGCTTTGAGGATGCCGAGCACCTCCTCGACCCGGCCCGGAGCGCGGTGGCGCAACGCCAGATCGCGCACCGCGCGGTGCAGCGCCGCCGATAGCGGTCGGCGTAGCCCTCCTTCGGGTCGGGCCTCGACCTTGCCGGCACCCCACCCGCGCCGCATGGCCATCGAGCGCAGCTCACCGAGCA
>DATFDO010000171.1:0-16526 GCA_035252045.1 Pseudonocardiaceae bacterium | reverse complement strand
CGTAGGCGAGCTCGCCCTGAGGATCGATTGCCACGCCATCAGGGTGGACCCCGACCGGCACCGCGCCGATCACCTTGAGGGTGTCACTGTTGATCACACTGACAGTACCGCTGTAGAAGTTGGTCACCAGGGCGTAGTGGCTACGGGGAAAGACCGCGACACTGGCCGGGTTCTGCCCGACCGTCACATTCTTGATCACTTTTCCGGTGGCGGTGTCGATCACGCTCACCGAGTTCTCGGAGAAGTTGGTCACAAAGGCGTGCCGGCTGTCGGGATCGACCGCAACTCCGAGCGGGTTGGCGCCGACGTGGATGCTCCCGACCATCTGCTGGGTCTTGGTGTCGATCACCCGCAGCGCGTTGTCGGCGTAGCTGGCGACGTAGACGTGCTTGCCGTCGGCATCGACTGCCACGCCCTGCGGATCGCCCCCGACGGTCACGGTCGAGTTCGGGTTGTCCGCCGCACTGGCAGTGCTGACCGCGCCCACCACCGTGGTAGCGGTAGTGACCGCCAACACCGGAACGAGCATCGCCACCCAGCGCCGGGATCCCAGCGAGGACCGGCGAGCGGGCTTGCTCTTCCGATGCCTGCCTGCGGAGCGGATCGTCATACTGCTCTCTCCCCTTGGTTGCCGAAGCAGGGCTACGCCACAAGGAGTAACGACGGTGTCGCTGTAGCGTTTCGCGCCGCGCCGGACAGACACGCCGAATAATCAAGGTCGTCGCGTCACGCCAGCGGCAGCAGGACACGGAAGGTGGTGCCGTGCCGGGCGGCAGTGTGCAACTCGATGCGGCCGTTGTGGGCTTCCAGGATTGCCGCGGTGATCGCCAGGCCGAGACCCGAACCCCGGCGGTTGCGGGTGTGGTGCTGGTCGGCCCCCGGCCGGCCGTCGGGTAGGCCGCTGTAGAACCGGTCGAACACCTGTGTCGCCGCCTCAACGGGAATGCCCGGACCCTCGTCGTGCACCTCCAGCACGGCCAACGGCGGCGGTAGCTCATCCAGCTGCCCCGCCTGCGCCACCGGCGGCGGCCCTGAAGTGTGCCCATCGTGCGGGCGCACGGTCAGCTGCACCGGAGTGCCTGCCGGGGTGTGCGCCAGCGCGTTGCTGACCAGGTTGCTCACCACCTGCCGGAGTTTGTGCTCGTCGCCTAGCACGTGCACGGCATCACTGCCCGGCGCCAGCGTCACCGGGCGGCCCGGTTCCCGAGCGTGCGCGTCGTGTACCGCGTCAGCGGCCAGCACGAGCAGGTCGACGTCGGTGATGTCCAGGGCGCGCTCCTGATCCAGCCGGGCCAGCAGCAACAGATCCTCCACGAGCACACCCATCCGGGTGGCTTCGGCTTCGATCCGTCCGGTGAGCAGCTCGATCTCAGCGGGCGTGCGTGCACCGCCGCGGCGGTACAGCTCCGCGAACCCGCGGATCGAGGTCAAGGGGGTACGCAACTCGTGTGATGCGTCGGCGACGAACTGGCGCAGCCGTTGCTCGGAGCGCTCCCGGTCCTGGATAGCGGCTGCCAGCCGACCCAGCATGACGTTCAGCGCGGCCCCGAGCCGGCCGGTCTCGGTGCGCACGTCGCTGTCGGGCACTCGACGTTGCAGATCGCCGCCGGCTATCGCTTCGGCAGTGCGCTCGATTCTGGTCAGCGGGCGCAGCCCGAGTGCGACGACGACGGTGGCGACCACCCCGATCAGGGCCAGCACGATGCCGCCGACGACGCCCTCGATGATCAGCAGTCGCCCCAGCGTCGCCTGCACGGAAGCCAGCGGCAAGGCGATGGCCACGATCCGCCGGTCCGGGAGTTGCACTCCCCGCACCTGCCAGGCGCTGCCGCCGGCCAGGTCGGGCACCGTGAAAGGGCTGTCCAAGCGGCTCGGCTCCCAGGCCGGTAGCCGGGGACCACCCGGCTGACCCGGCTGCTGACCGATCTGTAGATCAGTCGTGCCGTCGGGCCGCAAGACGGTGATGCGGTAGTCGCTGGGTACCCGTGGCGGGGTCTCGAAGACCCGGTGCACGGAGAAGTGCAGCAGCTGCTGGTCGACCCGGCTGAGCAGGTAGTGGCGCAACAGCAGCCCGCTCGCCCCGCCGAACAACAGCAGTCCGACCGTGGAGAACACCAGCAGCGCGGCAATCAACCGGCCTCGCAGGGTCACCGGCCGGCGCAGCCTGCTCACGGCACACCGCTACCGAGCGCGTCACGCGGCAGCCGCAGCGTGTATCCGACGCCCCGGATCGTGTGAATCAGAGGCGGATTACTCCGGTCGATCTTGCGGCGCAGGTAACTGATGTAGGACTCGACGATCCGGCTGTCGCCACCGAAGTCGTAGTTCCACACCCGTTCCAGGATCTGGCTCTTGCTGACCACCTTCCCCGCGTTGATCATCAGGTAGCGCAGCAGGTTGAACTCGGTCGGCGACAGCGCCACCAGCTGGCCGGCCCGGCGCACCTCGTGCGCCTCCTCGTCCAGCACCAGGTCGGCGTAGGTTTTCGTGGTCACGCTGGGTTCGCCGTCGCGGGCGCCTTGGGTGCGGCGCAGGATCGCCCGCAGCCGCAGTACCAGCTCCTCCAGGCTGAACGGCTTGGTCACATAGTCATCACCGCCGGCGGTGAGCCCCGCGATCCGATCGTCGACGCCGTCGCGCGCGGTCAGGAACAGCACCGGCAGCTTGTCGTGCTGGGCGCGGAGCCGGCGGGCGAGGGTGAAGCCGTCGCAGTCCGGCAACATCACATCCAGCACCACGATGTCGGGCCGGATCTGCGCGGCGGTGTTCAGGGCGCTGGCAGCGTTGTCTGCCGCGTGCACCTCAAAACCGGATAGCCGAAGCGAAGCCGACAGCAACGCCAGAATGTTCGGCTCGTCGTCGACGACGAGAACACTGGCTTGCGGTGAATCTTGATGCGGGTCTTCCACACCATGCAGCATGGCTCAGCGCCTCGACACCCACCCAGCCGGGGCCGCTCGATGTGGTGATGGCGGCACCGTGCGGCGCAAACGCCGAGTTGCCAGCTCGCCGGTTGGCCGCCGCCCAGCTAGCGCAGCGCTGGGCTGGTCACCTTGGTCACCTAGTCACAGCCACCGGATCACCTGACTTGATCATGATTTGGGAAGAAAAAGCCGCGTCCAGCGCGGCTTTTTCTTCCCAAACGATGGTCATGCCGGACCCCTTGCCGGACAGCTGGCCCTGGCCACCTCTCGGAGCCGCATACTGAGTTACTTCCCGTGGTGGCGCGCGACGGCGATGGCGTGGTAAATACGCTGGTCGGAGACGGGATACCGGGTGCGCAGCTGCTGGGCGAAGTAGCTGACCCGCAACTCTTCGATCATCCAGCGGATCTGCTCGACCTGCGGCACGTCGCCGAGGTCGTCACGCAGCTGCCGGTAGGTCTGGGTGACGGCGTCGATCCGGTGCATCCAGCCGGCGTCGCGGTCCGGATCGCGGGGCAGCGTGTCCAACCGGCGCACGATGGCCTGCAGGTAGCGAACCAAATCGGGCAGTCGCTGCGCGCCGGTGGCGGTGACGAAGCCGGACCCGAGCAAGCCGGCCAGCTGCGCTCGGATGTCGGCGACCGCGGGCGCCAGTACTGCTGCAGTCAGCCCGGCCAGCCGGGTCTCGACGGCGTGCGCGGCGCTCACGATCTGCTGGACGTAGCCGAGCACGGCCTGCACCAAGCCGGGTAGCTCAGCATGGCCGCGATCACGCAGCGCGGTGAAGCCGTTCTCGTCGTGGGGCGGCCCACCGCAGGCGGCGATCAGCGCGTCGGCGGCACCGGTGATGCAGTCGGCGAGCAGCGCGTCGAGGTCGCCGTCTGGGTTGCGGGCCAGCACCAGTCTGGCGTGCCGGTCGAGACTGCGCTGCACTGACTTGAGCAACCCGGACTCCGCCAGCAGCAGCAGCCGCCGGGTGCCTGCCCACATCGCGTGGCGCTGCTGCGCCTCGGTGGGCAGCAGGGCGACGGCCACCGTGTCGCCCTCGTCCACCAGCGCCGGGTAGGCGGTGACCAGATGACCGGCCTGTTCGTACTGGTAGGTCCGCGGCAGGGTGCCGACCTTCCAGCTGCGCAACCCCCGCCGTTCCACGCCGGCGCCGGCTGCCGACAAGGTGGTTTGCAGTTGTGGCTGCAGCTGGCGGGCCAGCACCGCCAGGTCCTTGCCTTGGGCGAGGACGTGCTGGCTGTCGCGTATCTGGAACGTGATCGTCAAGTGCGCCGGTACCCGGTCGGGCCGCCAGTCCGCGCGGCGCACCGGCAGGCCCGCGGCGGCAAGCTCGCGTTCCAGGGCATCGAGAAGCGGCTGCTGGTAGGGCGTCATCCTGGCCAGTAGGGCTCTGGCCTGGTCCGGAAGGGGTACCAGCTGCCGGCGCAGCGCCTTGGGCAACGACCTGAGCAGTGCGATGACCAGTTCCTGGCGCAACCCCGGGACCTGCCAGCTGAACGATGTTGGGTCGATCTGGTTGAGCAGCTGCAGCGGTACGTGCACGGTCACGCCGTCGGCGTCGGCACCCGGCTCGAACCGGTAGGACAGCTCCAAGGGCAGGGAGCCAAACGGCCACGATCCCGGGTAGTCGCGCTCGCTGACGCCTGCACCGGCGATCAGTATCGCGGGGTCGAAGTCGAGCAGATCCGGCTGGGTCTTGCGGGCCTTGCGCCACCAGCTATCAAAATGCCTGGCCGAGACGACCTCGGCCGGGATGCGCCGGTCATAGAAGTCGAACAGGGTCTCGTCGTCCACGGCGATGTCGCGCCGCCGGGCCCGCTGCTCGAGTTCCTCAACGTCATCGAGCAGGGTCCGGTTGGCGTGGAAGAAGGCGTGCCGGGTTTCCCAGTCACCCGCGACCAACGCGTGCCGAATGAACAGCTCGCGGGACAGTTCGGGATCGATCCGGGCGTAGTCGACCTTGCGCGCGGTCACGATCGGGATGCCGTAGAGCGTGACCTTTTCGTGGGCCACCACAGCGCCGCGGTGGTGTTCCCAGTGCGGCTCGCTGTAGCTGCGCTTGACCAGGTGTCCGGCCAGCGGTTCCACCCACTGCGGCTCTATGCGCGCGGCGATCCGCCCCCACAGCCGGGAAGTCTCCACCAGCTCGGCGGCCATCACCCAGCGGGGCGGCTTACGGAACAGCGCCGATCCCGGGAACACTGCGAATCGAGCGCCCCGCGCGCCCAGGTAGTCGCGGGTTTCGGCGTCGAACAGCCCGATATGTGACAGCAGCCCGGCCAGCAGCGAGACGTGCACCTCCTGCCCGCCCTGCATATCGGCTGACGCTGCCACACCGGCCGACGCGCCAGCCAGCTTGAGGCCACGGGCGATCCGGCGCAGCTGCCCGTGCAAGTCCTGCCACTCCCGCACCCGCAGGTAGTGCAGGTACTCCACCTTGCACAGCTTGCGGAACTGGGTTGACGACAGCGCCTGCTGCTGTGAGTCGAGATAGCGCCACATATTCAGGAAGCTGATGAAGTCGGAGGTCTTGTCGGCGAACCGGGCATGGTGGGCAGCGGCCTCCTGGGCGGCGGCCTGGGCATCGGTGGGGCGCTCCCGCGGATCCTGGATGGACAACGCCGCCACGATCACCAACACGTCGTCCAGGCAGCCGTGCTGACCTGCGGCCACCACCATCCGCGCCAGTCTCGGGTCCAGAGGCAGGTGCGCCAACGTGCGCCCGATCTTGGTGAGCCGCAGGGTTGAGGGCTCTTGCAGAGCCCCCAACTCGTGCAGCAGCGCCATGCCGTCGGAGATCTGCCGGCGATCCGGTGGGTCGATGAACGGGAACGCCGCCACGTGACCCAGGTTCAGCGCAGCCATCTGGAGGATCACCGACGCCAGGTGGGTACGCACGATCTCCGGATCGGTGAACTCGGGGCGGGAGTCGAAGTCCTGCTCCGCGTACAGCCGGATGCAGATACCGTCGGCGGTGCGCCCGCATCGCCCGGCGCGCTGGATCGCCGAGGCCTGCGAGATGGGTTCGATCGGCAGCCGCTGCACCTTGAGCCGGCGGCTGTACCGGGAGATCCGGGCCGTCCCAGGATCGATCACATACCGGATCCCCGGTACCGTCAGCGACGTCTCGGCGACATTCGTCGCCAGCACGATCCGGCGTGTCGCGCCTCGGTGTCCGGTGTGTCGCGCCCGGATGCCCGCAGGTTCGAAGACCCGGTGCTGCTCGGCCGCGGACAGCCGCGTGTACAACGGCAGGATCTCGGTGTCGGTCAACTTCAGCGCCTGCAGGGCATCGCGGGTGTCGCGGATCTCCCGCTCACCGGACAGGAACACCAGGATGTCGCCGTGCCCCACACCGCGCAGTTCGGTCACTGCGTCGCAGATCGCCTGGGGCTGGTCGCGATCGTCGGGGTCGGCCGCGCCCGGTCCGAAAGGCCGGTACCGGATCTCCACGGGGTAGCTGCGACCGGACACTTCGATCACCGGGGCACCGCTGAAGTGCCGGGAGAACCGCTCCGGATCGATGGTCGCCGAGGTGATGATCACCTTCAGGTCGGGCCGGCGGGGCAACAACTGCTTGAGGTAGCCCAGTACGAAATCGATGTTCAGTGAGCGTTCGTGCGCCTCGTCGACGATCAACGTGTCGTATTGCCGCAGAGCGGGATCGGATTGAATTTCGGCCAGCAGGATGCCGTCGGTCATCACCTTGACCAGGGTGTCGTCGCCAACCCGATCGGTGAACCGGACCTTCCAGCCGACCGCACCGCCGACCGGCACGCCGAGTTCCTCGGCGATGCGCTCGGCCACCGTCCGAGCGGCCAGCCGGCGCGGCTGGGTGTGCCCGATGGTGCCGCGGATCCCACGGCCCAGCTGCAGGCAGATCTTGGGAAGTTGGGTGGTCTTGCCGGATCCGGTCTCCCCAGCGACGATCACCACCGGGTGGGCGCCGACCGCCTCGGCAATCTCGCCGGTGCGCCGGCTGATCGGCAGTGCCGGCGGGAAATGAATGCGCGGTGCGGCCGCCTGCCGGCGCGCGATCTGGGCCTCGGTCAGCAATGCGCCCACAAACAGCGATCTCCTTGTCGCGCGGAACTGCGGAAATGACGTTCGCCGCGGGACCACCCGGAGCACCTCCGACCGCCGGCCGCCCACTCACCAACCCTAGAACGGACAGTTAATAAGTAGCTACAGTGTCGATGTGCAGCTGGCTTACGACCGATGTGGCAGCGGACCACCGCTGGTCCTGCTCCACGGCGCCGGACACCGGCGGCAAGGCTGGCACCCGGTGTTGGAGCAGTTGGCTCGGCACCGCGACGTGATCTCGCTGGATCTGCCCGGATTCGGCGAGTCGCCCCCTCTGCCGGATCACCTGCCCTACGAGCTGGACACCGCGGTGATCGTGCTGAAGGAGTTCTTCGCCGATCTGGGCTTGAACCGGCCGCACGTGGCAGGCAACTCGATGGGTGGCTTGATCTCCCTGGTGCTGGCCCAGCACGGCATGGTCAGCAGCGCCACTGCGCTGTCCCCCGCGGGGCTGTGGACCCCGATGGGACGGCGGGTGTCGCTGAGCATGGTGCGCCAGGTGCACCGCACCGCCCGCTACATGCCGCAGCCGCTCGCGAATCGGCTGTCCCGGACGGCCGCCGGGCGGACCTTGATGTGCGGCATCCTGTTCGGCCGCCCGGACCTGCTCGCGCCAGAGGTGCTGCTCGCGGACATGCAGGCGATGATCAACTCCGTCGGCTTCGGGCCCACCCTGGCCGCTGGTGACCGGATCATTTTCGCCGGCGAGGTGCGTGACGTACCCGTGACCATCGCCTGGGGATCCCGGGATCTGCTGTTCCGGCGGCCCCGAGCGCAGGCGGTGGCGCGGTTGATCCCGCACGTCCGGCTGCTGCGACTGCCCGGCTGCGGGCACGTGCCGATGAACGACAACCCCGAACTGGTGGCCCACGTCCTGCTCACCGGCAGCGCCTGATCGGCGCCACCAATGCATCAGCCGGTGTCGACCACCAGGTAGCCCTCGGCCAGCCTGCCCTCGGCGAGGCCGGCGGCCTGGGCCTGCCGGGAACCCCAGGCTCGCATCCGCTCTTCCAGATCGGGAATGTGCACGGTCTGGCTGGCGTGCGCACGCAACGCCGCGATTTTGCGGTCGAACGTATCGGTGATGTCGACGTACTGGTCGGCCTTGCCGTTGCCGTTGAACACCCAGATCTCGCTGACCGTGTGCGCCTCTAGTCCTTCCTGCTCGAGCAGCTCAGGGTGCGCGAAGGGGTTGCGGGCGTCGGGATAGACGGCGCAGAACGCGGCTTCCCCAGCCGCGAGGTGGTCGGGATGGCTGCCGTAGACGCTGCGCAGGTCACGCTGCGGGGACTGGACCACGACCCGGTCCGGGCGAACCCGGCGGATGACCCGGGTGATGTCGCGGCGCAGCTCGAAGCTCACCACCAGCCGGCCGTCGGGGTAACCGAGGAACTCGACCTCCGTGACGCCCAGCACGGCGGCCGCCTTGCGCTGCTCATCCTGCCGGATACCGGCGATCGCCGAGCGCGGGACCTTCGGGTCGAAACCACCGGCATCCCCATCGGTCACGATGCAGTACGACACCTCGACACCCGCGTCGGTCCAGGTGGCGATCGTGCCGGCGGATCCGTAGTCCACGTCGTCCGGATGTGCCGCGATCACCAGGACTCGCCGCGCACCCCGCCCCTGCTCGTCTGTCACCGCACTCTCCTCACCTCGACGTCACCTCGGGCAACGCCAATGGTTCGAGCGGTCTTCCCGGCGCGGCGTGAACACGCGGTCAGGACAGGCCGGGCAGCGGCTCGTCCTTCCACAACTTGCGCAGCTGGGTCGAGTACTCGTTGAGGTCGTAAGTCCCACAGCCGTCCCCGCCGTAGCCGATGTAGTTGCCGCGAGCATCGCGCCGCCCGCCGGCCATCACCGTGGCGAGCCCATGATGAGCGATCATGCTGCGCACCCCGGCGGTGATATTGGCCACCGGGTCGGTGATCGGACGATCAGCCAGGCTGGGCAGCACGCAGGCCCTGAAGGTGCTGGGAATGGTCTGCATCAGGCCCTGGGACGGGGTACCCCGAGCGGCGTTGATGTCCCAGTTGTTGATCGCGTCGGGGTTACCGCCGGATTCGTGCATGATGATCGTCCTGACGCCTTCTGCGAGTGCCTGGGGCAGGCCCATCAGCCCGAGTGCCTTGGCGATCCAGCCGTCCAGGCTGTGGTTGTTGCCGGCCTGGTAGGGCTTCCCGAGACGGTTTTGCAGCGCCTGCTGGTAGGCCGCCGCTTTGGCGGCGTCGGCGCGCTCGACGGCGCGGCGCAGCGCCGGCAGCTCGGGTACGGCTGCGCGAACCGTAGCCAGCTGCATGACCTCCGGCTCCAGCGATGGGCCGGTCAGCGCCGCCGGGGCGACGTCGGCGACCTGCTCGGTCGCCGCTGACGTGGTGCTGTGCATCGTATGGCCGGCTACCGCCAGCGCGCCGACGGCAACGGCCGCGGTCACGGCCCGGCCTCGCAGTACTGGGCCCGGCCGGGGCATCCGGTGCGCACCGCGCGACCCGGGCGCGGAGGATGGTGGGGGAACGAACTCGGGATGTCGCTGACAACCGCGGGGCGAGCGGTGACGCGCCAACTGTCGATCCCTTTCACACCCGGGACCTGGTCGGAGTTCTGGTGCCCTGCGTCGGCGCCTTATCGCGGCCAGATCGTGATCTGTGACGGGCGGAAGGTAACGGTAGGGCCACAACGGCGGCAAACCCCGCAAACGCGTAGGCGTGTCGCGTGCGCCGGATGCGCCGATCACAGCGACGAGCGGTCGGTAATCGACCCGCTGAACACTCGCGGGGCGGAGACAGCCGTGCGCCCAGCGGTGGCCGTATGCGCCGGTTAACGGCCGCGGGCCGGCCCCCGAAACACCAGAACCGCGCACCGCACAAGTGGGATCTGCAGCGGCAACCGCCCGTAGGCCAGCGCGCGCATCCAGAGCGGTCTGGACGACCAGTCGATCGCCATCTTCACGTTGGCCGGAAACACGCAGATGAACAGCACCGTGGCGAACAGCCCTCCCAGGCGCCGGGTACGTGGCATCGCGATCAGCGCCGCGATTCCCAACTCGGCCGCCCCGGACAGCTGGGTCCAGGTGCGCGCAGCGCCGGGCAGCTGCTCGGGCACGATCGCGTCATAGGACGCGGGCACGGCGAAGTGCGATATTCCCGCGCCGGTGAGCAGAGCTGCCAACCCAGCGGCGGGCGACGGCCGCCGAGCGTTCATACCAGCGATCATCCCACGCAGCGGCTCCCGGCACGGCGGGACACCCGACCGGCTCGCCGACTCAGCCGTTGGGCAGGCAAGGCGACAAGACGACGATCCGAGCGATCCAGCAGGGCGAGTCGGCGGCCTATCGATTCTTTTTCCGCAAGCTATGAGGAGTTGAAACATCCGGCGTACCGGATTGTTCAAACGAGTGCTGGACCCCCAGACTGAATCCGCACCGACACTACGCGGCGTACTGAATCGCCTGAACCAATGGGGACAGCGGTCGTCCGCCCAATCTGCTCGCCCAGCTCTCGCTGCGCCCCCACGCCAGCTTCCGGGCGTACGAGAAGACGACACACCGAGCAGGAGAGCGCGACACGCCGGGCTAGCCGGGGAGGGTTTCGCCGCCGATGGGAGCGAGCACCTCTCCGGTGTAGTAGCTGGACAGCCGTTCGGCGGCGAAGAATACGTAACTCGGCGCTATTTCATCCGGGTGCGCGGCCCTGCCCATGGGCACCTGCTGCCCGAACGATCCCGCCTTCTCCGGCGGAAAGGTGGCGGGGATGAGTGGTGTCCAGACCGGGCCCGGCGCCACCGCATTGACCCGGATCCGCCGTTCGACGAGGTTCTGCGCCAGCGAATAGGTGAACGCGATGATCGCGCCCTTGGTGGCGGAGTAGTCCAGCAGCGTCTTGTTACCTCGTAAGCCGTTGATGGACGCCGTATTGATGATCGCTGCACCGTCAGGCAGGTGCCGCAGCGCGGCTTTGGTCGTCCAGAAATGGCTGTACACGTTGACCTTGAAGGTGTAGTCGAACTGCTCGCTGCTCAGCTCGTCCAGCGACTTCGCCGGTGTCTGGGTTCCGACGTGGTTCACCAGGATGTCCAGGCCGCCGAGTTCGGCCACGGTCTGCTCGACGATCTGCGTCGCGTGCTGCTCGTCGGCAAGCTCGCCGGGCAGTAGCACCGCCCGCCGCCCGGCTGCGGTGACCAAGCTCGCGGTGTGCCTGGCATCCTCGTGCTCGCACAGATAGGCGATCGCGACGTCGGCGCCCTCCTTGGCGAAAGCCACCGCCACCGCCCGCCCGATCCCGGAATCACCGCCGGTGATCAGCGCGCGCTTACCGTCCAGCAGGCCGCGCCCTACGTAGTCGGCCATCTCGTCCTGGGGCTTGGGCTCCATCCCGGCAGTGGTGCCCGGCCCTGACTGCCGCTGCTCAGGTTGCTGACCATGCGCATCCGCCACGCCCCCCTGTTCCCGCCCCATCAAGCCAGGAAACGTTCCCCTCTCCCTATCCTGCGCGCATCCTGGGCGTGCGACCGACATGCGGGCGAGGATCGAGCTCAACCCTGCTGCCGCGGGTTTACCCGCCGCCCGGCTCGCCGAGGCGTCCTGCTGGTCCTCGATCGGTGACGGTCAGGAGGCGCAGGCGCCGGTGGAGACCTCGACATTGTGGCTTGATGCGGTCGCCACGTCATCGGCGATCTCGTCGTCGGCAAGCACGAACCCGGTTTCGTCGTTGTCCACGGCGGCGCCGAACACCAAACCGAGCACCTGGCCGGACCCGTCGAGCAGCGGGCCGCCCGAGTTACCGCTGCGCACCACGGCGCGCACGGTGTAGACGTTGCGGACCACGGTCGAGGCGTTGTAGATGTCGGGGCCGCGCAGGTGGATGCGGTCGCGCACCCGGGCGGCTGAGGCGGTGTAGGGGCCATCCAGCGGATAGCCGAGCACCAGCCCGCTCAACCCGGAGACGGCTGGCTGCGCCGCCAGTTGCAGCACCGGCGCGCGCAGGCCGGGCACCTTGAGGACCGCAACGTCGGTTTCCGGGTCGTACGTGACCACCGTGGCGTCCAGCGTGCCATCTGAGGTCTCCACCTGGACCCGGTCGGTGCCGGCGACCACGTGCGCATTGGTGATCACCCGCTGCGGTGCGATGACGAAGGCGGTGCCCTCCAGTGCCCGTGAGCACGACCGCGCCCGCCCGCGCACCTTGAGCACGCTGGCCCGGGCCTGACGTACCACGGGTGAGTTGAGTAGTAGCGGATCGGCCGGCCCGACATCGGTGATCGGCGTCGGAGCGAACGGCGCGAGCACATCCGGGAACCCGGAGACGTCCAGCAGCCTGGTCAGCTCGGAAGGCAACTCGCGCAGCACATTGGGCATCATCGTGTCCACCACCCGCAGCACCGACGAGTCCCGCACCGCCCCGGTCAGCCCGGTATAGGCAGACGATTTGGTCAATGGCAGCGCGACCAGCCAGGCCACCACCAGCGCTGCCATGCCCTGCACCACGGCGCCCAGGAAGCTGTCCACCTGGCGCACCGCCTCGGCGTCGATGCGGCGTTGCACGGCCCGACCGAGCAACACCCCCAGCGTCTCACCCAGCGCCACGAGCACGATCACAATCGACACTCCGAGGGCGACCCGGACCTCCGGGCTTTCGTAACTGGCGATCAGCGAGGGCGCGATCCGTACTCCGATCACGGCGCCGGCCAGCACACCGATGAACGACGCCGCGGCGGCGACCATGCCTTGCCGGGCGCCGGAGATGCCCGCCAGCAAGGCAAGCACCAGCACCAGCACGTCCACCCAGTTCACCGGATCACCTCGGTTCGCTCGGCCAGCCGCCACGCAGCTTCCAGGTCATACTCAGCCGCCGGCTCCCAGGGCCGTGCCCAGCCGCCCATCGTCAGCAGCGTGGCCAGTAACCCGCCGGTGAACCCCCAGACCAGCATTCCAGGTAGCACGAACGCTGGATACGGGTACCCACTGGGACCGCGCACGATCAGCCGGTTCGCCGGATCCGCGAGCACCCGCAGCAGCACCCGGGCGACCGCGACGGTCTCCCGGTAGTCCACCGGGGCCACCGGTCCGGGCCGGTGCCAATGGCCCAGCACCGGGGTGATGAGGAAGTCCGACGGCGGCAGGTACAACTGCGGCAGCACCGCCACCGGCCGCACGTCATCAGCGCGCACCCCGACTTCCTCACCCGCTTCCCGCAGCGCCGTGTCCACCGGGCCGTCATCGGTATCGTCGACCGCTCCACCGGGAAAGCAGACCTGACCCGGGTGCGCGGACACGCCGGGCGAGCGCCGTTGCAAGAGCACGTCTGGCTCACCGGTGTTCGCATCCATCGCGAACAGCACCAGTACAGCGGCTTGCCGGCCGACCGCCGGCGGCACCGGGCTCCGGCAAAGATCAGCGGATCGCAGCCCGGCGGTGCGGCAGACCAGCGTGGCCAACCAGCCCGGCAGCGACGCAGGGTCGACCAGGGGCCCGGTCATCCGCTGGCTCCGGGGCCCAGATAGCGGGCCACCACCGCCCGTACCTGCTCTGCGCTGCGCATCACCTCGGGCGGGTTGAGCTGGTGGACGGTGCCGTCTGCGGACACCAGGTAGGTCAGCGGGATCACCGGCGGGGCGTGCAGAGCGGCGCGCAACCGGCCCTCGGGATCGCTGACCGAAGGGTAGTGCACGTCCAGGGCCGCCAGCTCATCCAACGCGGCGGCGGGCAGCTGCTGCACCTCCACGCCGAGCACCGCTACCGCATTCGGCTCGGCGGCGTAGGCGGCCAGCGCAGGCAACTCCTGGGTACACGGCTGGCACAACGGTCCCCACAGGTTGAGCAATGCCGGCCGGCCGGCCAGTGCCGCCGCCAAATCCACCGTTGCCGGTTGACCCAGGCAGGGCAGCACCAGCCCGGACAGCGGCCCGCGACTCCGGACCATGTCCCCGGGGGCGGACGGGCAGGGTTGGAGTGCCGCGCGGAACCGCAACTGATCGATGCTCGGCGCAGCCGCCCGGATGGCATCAGTCGACGAGGGCACCGCCGGCGGGCTCGACTGACGCCACCCGGGCCACAATGCCACGACGAGCGCGCCCAGCAGTACCACCGCCACCAGGGCCCATCGCAGCACGGGCTTCACGGCATCGCCTCGGGGGCGGCAGTGACGGTGGCAGTGGCGACGGAGGTGACCACACCCGTACCCATGTCGCTCGATAACCCGGCCATCGCCAGCAGGTGCGGCGTCTCGGGGCCACGCAGCAGGGCCGCCGCCACCTCGGGTTCGGTGGGTCCGGTGCCGTACGAGGGGCAGTCGCCGGCCACCGGGCACACCCCGCAGGCCGGCCGACGGGAATGACACACCCGGCGCCCGTGGAAGATCACCCGGTGGGACAGCATCGTCCAGTCGCGTTTCGGGATGAGCTGCCCGATTGCCTCCTCGACCTTCACCGGATCCTCGTGGTCGGTCCACCCCCACCGGCGCACCAGCCGCCCGAAGTGGGTGTCCACCGTGATACCGGGCACGCCGAAGGCATTGCCCAAAATCACGTTGGCGGTCTTGCGTCCGATGCCCGGCAGGGTGATCAGGTCGGTCAGTTGATCAGGCACCTCGCCGCCGAAGCGCTCGACCAGCGCTGCGCCGAGACCGATCAGCGCGGCAGCCTTGTTCCGGTAGAACCCGGTAGGCCGGAGCAGCTCCTCGAGTTCACCGCGATCCGCCGCCGCGTAATCGGTCGCAGTGCGATACCGGGCGAACAACGCCGGGGTTGTCTCGTTGACCCGCTTGTCGGTGGTTTGGGCAGACAAAATGGTGGCCACCGCCAGCTGGAGCGGGGTACCGAAATCGAGCTCGCAGTGCGCGTGCGGGTATGCGGTGGCCAGCACCCGGTCCATCCGCCGGGCTCGCCGAACCAGCGCGAGGTGGCTCTCCGCAGCGAAAGACCGGCGCGACCGAGCTGGCACCCCCTCAGAGTACGGACCACGCGGCCCACCTAGGTTGCACGGGTGAGCAGCCGACACACCGCAACACCGACCCCCGCCGTGCGCCCGGCCGAGTAATAGGGCATGATCCCCGGCACCATGACCATTTGGTTTGTCGCCGCCATCCCGGTGCTGATGATGTTTTTCGCCCTCGCGATGGAGCGGCTGGAGCACCGGCTGCGCTACCTCGCCGCCAGGGAAAACCTCGCAGTGCAAGAGAACGAGGTGGAAGAATTCCTGCAGGCGGCCCGACCGGACGAAGTTCGGGCGCTGTTCGGCAGCGGCATCACTGGCGCGCTGGAACTGTTCCGGCGACGCCGGCCGCGCCGTAGTGCCCTAGTCGGATCACCGCACGTCGAGCAACAGCCTTAGACTCCACCGTATGTGATCGGCTGCACTGCTGGAGGGACGCGGTGAACGACGCCCTGGCCAGGGCCGGCATCTTTCAGGGTGTCGACCCGTCGGCCGTTCAGGACTTGAGAGCCGCCCTGGAACCGGTCCGCTTTCCACGCGCGCACGTCATCTTCGCCGAAGGTGAGCTAGGCGACCGCTTGTACATCGTGCTGTCCGGCAAGGTCAAGATCGGGCGGAGGTCGCCGGATGGTCGGGAGAACCTCCTCGCCGTGTTCGGACCCTCGGACATGTTCGGCGAGTTGTCGATCTTCGATCCGGGGCCACGTACGTCGACGGCCACCACGGTGACCGAGGTCCAGGCCGTCACCATGGATCGCACCGCCTTGCGGGAGTGGATCGCCAAACGCCCGGAGATCGCCGAGCAGCTGCTGCGGGTGATCGCGCGCCGGCTGCGGCGGACCAACAACATGCTCGCTGATCTGATCTTCACCGATGTGCCGGGGCGGGTGGCCAAGGCGCTGCTTCAGCTCGCGCACGACTTCGGCACCCAGGAAGGCGGCATGCTCCGGGTGACCCATGACCTGACCCAGGAGGAGATCGCCCAGCTGGTCGGTGCCTCCCGGGAGACAGTGAACAAAGCGCTCGCCGATTTCGCCCACCGCGGCTGGCTGCGCCTGGAGGGCAAAAGCGTGCTCATCCTGGAACCTCAGCGCCTGGTCCGCCGCGCTCGCTGAGTTGGTCGCTGTTCAAGTACCGCCAACCCGGGATGGGCGCTGCTCACGGCTACCAACGCCCAGGGCGCACTTGCTAGACGAGCACCACATCGAGGTCGTGCCGATTTCACGACACCTCAACGATCATTTCGATCTCGACAGCAGCGCCCATCGGTAGCTCGGCAACCCCGACTGCTGAACGGGCATGCGCGCCAGCCGACCCGAAGATCTCGCCGAGTAGCTCCGACGCCCCGTTGAGCACGGCGGGCTGCGCAGTGAATCCGGATGCCGATGCGACGAATCCGACCACCTTCACCACCTGGACCACCGCGTCGAGGCCGACCAGGTTATCCACCGCAGCCAACGCATTGAGCAGGCAGATCCGGGCCAGCTCGCGGCCGCGGGCAGGGTCGAGCTCGGCGCCGAGCTTGCCGGTGGCCACCACCGCCCCGTCGACCAGCGGCAGCTGGCCCGCGGTGAACACCAGCG
>DATFDO010000170.1:0-20003 GCA_035252045.1 Pseudonocardiaceae bacterium | reverse complement strand
CGCCGCTTTCCACACACTTTCCGTCCGCTTGCCGTCCGTCACCCACGCATGCACCACCTGCCTCGCCAAGTGACCGGGAGCAGCGAATGTGAGAAATCTATAAGGCTCTTCGTCCCGATCGGGGGAAAGCTCGGTTACTTGCTGGCATCGTATGGCTACACTCGGTACCGACCAGCGCGGGGGCGGCTGAGCGGAGGTGGCGGAGTGGACTTCGAGGTTCTCGGCCCGCTGCGAGTGCGACTCGGCGACACGCCGGTCCAGCTGTCCGCCCCAATGCCACGGATGTTACTCGGTGTGCTGCTTACCCGGGCGAACACGCCGGTGCCGGTGGATGTGTTGGTCGACGCATTGTGGGCTGGCCAACGGGACCCGCGGGCGGGAAAGAAGTTGCAGCTGCACGTTCATCGGTTGCGCCGGGCACTGGGCGATCCGGACCGGATCCAGTACGACAATGGCGGCTATACCCTGCGGGTGTACCCCGGGGAACTCGACGCGCAGCGTTTCGAGTCGGCGCTTGCCGAAAGTACCGACGTCACCCAACCGGCCCGCACCGTCAGCCTGCTACGCAGCGCGCTAGAGCTGTGGCGCGGGGAGGCGTTCAGCGACCTCGTCGACTTGCCGCTGCTGCGCGCCGAGGCCGATCGGCTGACCGAGCGCCGGCTGACCGGGCTGGCCCGGCTCTACACCGCCGAGCTGGCCTGCGGTCACGCCGGCACGATTGTTGCTGAACTCGTCGAGTTGGCGGCGCGGCATCCGATGCGCGAACAGCTCCAGGGATTGCTGATGACCGCGCTGTACCAAGCGGGTCGCCAAGCCGAGGCCCTGGAGGTCTACCAACGCACCCGAGGCGCCCTGGTAGAACAGCTCGGGCTGGAACCGAGTAATGAGCTGCAACGGCTCGAGCGCGCCATCCTGACCGGCGACCCGCTGCTGGAAGCCCCGATGGCACCGTCCATCGCGCCGGCCCAGCTGCCCGCTGACATCACTGACTTCACCGGGCGCAAGACCCAGCTCGCCACGATCTCCCACCTGGCCGCCGGGACGGATCGATCGGCAACGGTGCTCGTCACCATCGCCGGCAAGGCCGGAATCGGTAAGACGACGCTGGCCGTGCACGCCGCGCACCGGTTACGAGCCCAATACCCCGATGGGCAGCTGTTCGTGGACCTCCGTGGTACGCAGGCCCGGCCGCTGGCGGCTACCGACGTACTGGCCCGGTTCCTGCGCGCGCTCGGAGTGGACCGCATGGCCATCCCCGACGACGCCGAGGAACGCGCCGCGTTGTATCGCAGCCGGCTGGCCGATCGGCGGCTGCTCATCCTGCTCGACGATGCGGCATGCGAGGCTCAGCTGCGACCGCTGCTGCCGGGCACTCCCGGTTGCGCGGTCCTGGTCACCAGCCGGGCCCGGCTATCCGGCCTGGGCGGCGCCCAGCGGGTCGATCTGGACGTTTTCGCGGCCGACCAGGCCATCGAGCTGCTCGCCCGAGTTGCGGGCCCCCAACGGGTTGCCGCAGAGCCGGTTCCGGCGCGGGGAATTGTCCGGCTCTGCGGCTTCCTGCCCCTGGCGATCCGAGTGGCCGGCGCGCGGCTGGGCGCCCGACCGCACTGGCCGCTGTCGCGACTCGAAGCCGATCTGACCGACGAAAGCGCTCGCTTGGACACCTTGCGGCTCGGCGATCTGGAAGTGCGCTCCAGCCTGGCGCGCAGCTACGAACTGCTGGACGTGATGGCCCGGCGCGCATTCCGGCTGCTGGGGCTTCTCGAGGTAACCGACTTCGCGCCGTGGATGACCGCAGCTCTGCTCGACGTCTCGCAGCAGGCGGCTGAGGACCTGATGGATACCCTCGTCGACCAGCACCTGCTCGAGGTGGCAGGGCACGATTCGACCGGGCGCTTGCGATACCGCTTCCATGAGCTGCTGCGCGCCTACGCCCGCGAGGTGGCCGCCGATCAGGAGTCCCACGCCGGCCGGCTCGCCGCGCTGGACCGAGTCTTCGGGGGCTGGCTGGTTCTGATCGAAGCGGTCGGACGGTCCATGGTCGGGTCCGCCTTTCCTGCCCGGTCGCTCGAACCCGGGACCTGCTGGCGTCCTGATGAGTCGGTGGTCGCAGCGGGGGTCGCCGATCCCGCCGGTTGGTTCACCGCGGAATGCGCGGGCCTGGTCGGCGCCGTCGACCAGGCCTATTCGGTCGGGTCCGATCAGCTCGGGTGGGCGCTGGGCGTGCGGCTCGCCGGACTCTTCCTCGCTCGTGGGCACTACGACGATTGGCGGGCAGTGTGCAAGCACATGCTCGCCGGCGCTCGGCGCGCAGTTGACGCCGGGCGGGGCAGCTGGGCACTGCACAATGCCCGTGAGCTGCGCCGGCTGCAGCACCGCCTGCACGAGGCACTCGACGGCTTCGACCAGACCCTCACCGCCTGCGGAGCCGGGCGCGACCGGGCCGTTGGTGCCCTGATCGCCGGACGTCCCGCTGGCGGCCGGGAGGTGAGCCGTTTCGACGACGCCCTGCCCCGCCTGGAGCACTCTCTGACCTATCTGCGGGCATTGGTCGATCGCCATACTGCTGCCTGCGCGGTCCGCCGGATCCGCACGGTGCATCGCCTGCAACTGTGTCATGAGAAGGCGGCCCGCTGCTTCCAGCAGGTGCTCGACGCCCTCGACGTCTGCTCCGACCCCCGCCGGGAGATGGCCTTGGTGCCGTCCGGGCCGGCACCGTCCGGATCCGGCCGGGCCGTCAGGTTGGCCGCTCTTCAAGGCACCCCGCACGCGGGTTGGTAACTCTTCAAGAGCGGCCAACGGCCGTCAGTGCGCGTAGCCCTCCAGCATCTCGGTGACCAGTGCCGCGATCGGCGAGCGCTCCGAGCGGGTGAGTGTGACGTGCGCGAACAGCGGGTGCCCCTTGAGCTTCTCGATCACCGCAGCCACCCCGTCATGGCGGCCGACCCGGAGGTTGTCGCGCTGCGCGACGTCGTGGGTGAGCACCACCCGCGACCCGGTACCCAGCCGCGACAGCACCGTGAGCAGCACGTTGCGCTCCAGCGACTGGGCCTCGTCGACGATCACGAAAGCGTCGTGCAGGGATCGGCCGCGGATGTGGGTCAACGGCATCACCTCGAGCATCCCGCGGTCGATCACCTCGTCGATGACGTTCGGTGACGCGATCGCACCGAGGGTGTCGAACACCGCCTGCGCCCAGGGCTGCATCTTCTCGTTCTCGCTGCCCGGCAGATAACCCAGCTCCTGGCCGCCTACGGCGTACAGCGGCCGGAAGACGATGACCCGGCGGTGCGCGCCGCGCTCCATGACGGCCTCCAGGCCCGCACACAGCGCAAGCGCCGACTTCCCGGTGCCGGCCCGGCCACCGAGCGAGACGATGCCAATGTCGGGATCGAGCAGCAGGTCCAGCGCGATGCGCTGCTCAGCCGAACGACCCCGCAGGCCGAACGCCTCGCGGTCCCCGCGGACCAGCCGGACCCGCTTATCCGGGCTGATCCGGCCCAGCGCGGTCGCCGTCCCGGAGAACAGCCGCAAACCGGTATTGCAGGGCAATCCGGCGGCGTCGGGGTGCTCAGCGAGGTCAGCGATTCCTGCCTTGTAAAGCTCGTCGAGCACCGCTGGGCTGACCTCGACGTCGCTGATCCCGGTCCATCCCGAGGGCACCACGTCCTGCGCGCGGTATTCGTCGGCGGCCAAACCGACTGCGCCCGCCTTGACCCGCAGTGGCATGTCCTTGGTGACCAGAGTGACGTCGCGACCATCGGCGACCAGGTTCAGCGCGCAGGCCAGAATGCGGGAGTCGTTGCTGTCGGTGCGGAACCCGGATGGCAACACCGCCGGGTCACAGTGGTTCAGCTCAACGCACAGGGTGCCCCCGAACTCCCCGATCGGCACCGGCGCATCCAGTCGGCTGTGCGCCCGCCGCAGATCGTCGAGCAACCGCAGCGCTTCTCGGGCGAACCAGCCAAGTTCCGCGTGATGCCGCTTGCCTTCCAGTTCCCCGATGACCACAAGTGGCAACACCACTTCGTGCTCGTCGAATCGGAGCAGTGCCCACGGGTCGGACAGCAGGACCGACGTGTCCAGCACGTAGGTGCGGATGCCGGGGGCGGTGGAGTGTGGCGAGCGAGAGGCGATCACGGCAGCTCCCTGGCGTGCGCGGCACCCGCGCCCGCGTCTCGGTGGGCCGGCCGGCCTCCAGTTGGTCGCTTCCGCCGCGCCTTGTTTCGGCTCAGCGGGACCGACCACGAGGGCCGGGTGCCGACCCTCCCGTGCTTGCCGTGAGCGGTTTACCCGCCCGATCGACATCAGCCACGACCAGGGCCTCCCGTAGCGGAACGCGTCGAGCACGTCCCACTGCCACCGCACGGTACCGGTCCGTGGCCGTCTTGGGAAAGACTCGCCGGGGGTAACAGTGTTAGAAGACTGTTACCTAGCGGCTACCCACCGGCGCGCAGCGCGGACGGAATCAACGGCTCATCGAGCAACCGCAGGTAGCGCTGACTCAGTGGCTGCGCCGGCGGGCGAGCATCCAGCCAGCCCCGCAGCAGCCGGTATCCCTCGACGTAGGTGGTGGTGTAGGCGCGCCAGAGCGGGTCGGCCAGGAAGCGCACCATCTGCCTGGCCCGTGCCTCCGGAACCAGCAGCCACTGCTCCAGGTAGGTCTGCACGTCCGCCTGGTCGGCGCCCCGATCGTGCAGCATCAGCGCGGCGTCCTGGCGGACGCCGAGCAGGCCCGCCGCCGCCACCTCCAGGCGCTCGGCGAGCTCGCCGTCCATCCGCAGTCCCAGATCGCCCAGGATTTCCGCGGCCCAGGGCCCCCACCCGGGGCCGACTGCGGCCGGTAATCCGAGATCGGCGAGCCCTTCAGCCATCAGGCACTGTGGCGTGTTCACGAGAAAGATGGTGTGCTCGGCCTGCTGCTGGCTGCGCACCAGGCCGGCCTCCTTGCGGCAGTGTTCGGTGTGGTGCCCGGGATAGGACTCATGCGCGACCAGATGAGGTAGTTGCCCCATCCGGTGCCCGAGATCGGCATTGATCGCCACCCGGGAGCGGAAATCACCGAGGTAGTAGTTGAAACCGCTCCACGGCTTGTCCGTGACGACCTCGTACTGCACGGTCTCCAGCGGGGGCAGGCCGAACTCGGCGCGCACCCGGTCGCGCAAGGCGCTGGACAAAGCTTGCACGGCGGCCTCCAGCCGCTGGGGCGGAACCTCGTCGCGGACCCGGTAGGCGGCCAGCCGATCAGCCAGCGGCTCGCTGCCCGGCAGCAATTGGTCGATCTGGGTGTGCGCCTCGCGGTAGACCTCGGAATCGCCCGGCTCGATGACGACATCGAAATACGCTGCCACCTCGGCCACGAACCCGACCTGCTGCCCGGCCAGCACGCGCCCACCGCACTCCAGCGCGGTCAGGTGGGCAGCCAGATACTGCTCTCGTGGCTCGGTCAGGCCGGACGCGGGCAACTCGGCACGCAATTCGGCAGCCTGCCGGGCCAGCGCCGCCGGATCTGGCTTGGGTTCGTCGTCGACCTGGCGACGCAGCGCCGGATCGCCGGTGTACGCGTCGACGAAACCGTCGACGAGACGGTCGAACCGCAAACCCAGCAGCAGGTATTCGCGCACTACGTCCATGGGTGGGCAGTATCCCCACTCACGGGGTCACTTACGACCCGAAGCGCCTATGCCGAGCGGTGTAGTCACGCAGCGCCCGCAGGAAATCCACCTTGCGGAATGCGGGCCAGTACGCGTCGCAGAACCAGAACTCCGAGTGCGCGGACTGCCAGAGCAAAAAGCCCGATAACCGCTGCTCCCCCGAGGTGCGGATGACCAGGTCGGGATCAGGCTGGCCGGAGGTGTAGAGATGCTCGGCGATCTGCTCGACGTCGAGTACCTCGGCGAGTTCCTCCATGGTGGTCCCGGCCTCGGCGTGCTTGAGCAGCAGCTTGCGCAGCGCGTCGGCGATCTCCTGGCGGCCGCCGTAGCCGACCGCGACGTTCACCGCCAGTCCCGGCCGGTCCCGGGTCCGGGCCGCCGCACTGGTCAGCCGCTGCGCCATCTCCGAGGGCAGCAGGTCCAGCGCACCGACCACCCGTACCCGCCACGGCGTGTGCGGCGCGCACAGCTCGTCGACGACGTCCGCGATGATCTCCAGCAAAGGCTCCAGCTCATCCTGCGGGCGGTTGCGCAGGTTGTCCGGAGACAGCAACCAGAATGTGGCGATCTCGACGCCGGTCTCCTGGCACCAATCGAGCAGTTCGATCAGTTTCGCGGCGCCGACCCGGTGACCGTCAGTGACGTCAGCGAACCCGGCATCCTTGGCCCAGCGCCGGTTGCCATCCATGATCACCGCGACGTGGCGGGGGAGGTTGGCGGTGCCGAGTTGGCTGGCCAGCCGGCGCTCGTAGAGCGCATAGACGAGGTCTTGCAGCCTCACAAGGCCGGAAGGCTACGCCCGGCGCCGGAGCGGCCGAGCTGCGGTGCCGAAGCGTCGCCAGGCCCGAACTGGCGCGGAGGGTCATGTAGCGCCTCTTGGCGCCGCGTACGAGTCGTCACCGGAGCACACCGGCTGGGAACCAAGCCACGGCTAGCCACGCCCACAGCTGTGATCGCCGTTTGGGAAGGAAAAACCGCGATTTACGCGGCTTTCCCTTCCCAAACGGCGATCAGGAGGGATTACCAGCGGGCAGATGACCCCTGCCCGGTCCCCGGAGCCGCACATTCAGCGGTACGGGATTAGACGATGGTGATCGCCTTCCGGGCCCTCCGGTCGCCGCCCCTACGGCGTCACCATTCGACCACGCTGGCAGCCCCGGCGCGAGGTCACGATGACCCTCCGACGAGCGCGATAGCGAAACCGTCGTAGCCCTTGGCGCCCACGGTTTGGACCGCGGTTGCGCTGACCGACGGGGTTGCGGAGATCGTCTCGATAAGGCGGCGGGCGCCCTGCACGGCGGAGTTGTCGCTGCCGGCGTCGAGGACCGCGCCACCTCGCACCACGTTGTCGACGATGATCACTCCACCGGGGCGGGTCAGGCTTACCGAGGCGGCGAAGTAGTCGGCGTTGTGCTCCTTGTCCGCGTCGATGAACACCAGGTCGAAGGGCTCGGCCCGACCATCGTCGAGTTCCTGCGCCAGCTGTGGCAAGGTGTCCAGCGCCGCGCCGATCCGCACGTCCACGCGGTCGTCAACACCTGCCTTGGCGATGTTGGCGCGCGCCACCTCGGCGTGTCGCGGCTCGCTTTCCAAGGTGATCAGGCAGCCATCGGGGGGCAGCGCCCTGGCCAGCCAGATGGTGCTGTATCCAGCCAGCGTGCCGATCTCCAGGATGCGGCGCGCCTTGATCATGGTGGCGAGCAGGTTGAGCAACTTGCCCTGCGCGGACGACACCGCGATAGCCGGCAGGCCGGCCGCGTCACTGGCCGCGAGTGCGGCGTGCAGCGCGTCATCGTCGTCGACAAGTGCGCCGGTGAAGTACTCGTCGACCGCTATCCACTGCCGCTGGCTCATAGCGACCCAGACTAGAGCTCGGGGCCCCGGGCGCGCAGGTCGTCAACGGTGGCCATGGCCTGCTTGAGATCGCCTAGCCACTGCTGGGCGTGCTCGCCGACCAGTCGCACCGCCCAGGCCAGCGCCTCCGACCGGGACCGCGCCACACCGGCATCGACCAGGGTGTCGAGGACCAGGCGCTCGGGCTGCCGCAGCCGGGTCATCACCGGCACCGACAGCGTGGTGAACAGTTCCTCGGTGCCACCGAGGCGGGCGCCCCAGGCCACCTTGCGCCGGTAGCGGTGCTCGGCCTGCCGGGCGATCTCGATCCGCTCGTCGCGGGAGTCCTCCCGGAACCGACTGATCCGCCCGGCCTCAGCGGCCGCACGCTCGGCATCGTCGGTGAACTCCTCCCCCAGTGCAGGCAACGTGCCGACCACGATGATCTCCTCGCGGTCCACGCTGATGTCCACCTCGCCGGAGAACCATCCATCCGGCAACCGGCCCGCGAACCATCCCTTGGCATCATCGGCAGGCGGAAGATCAGCCTGCTGCCAGCCGCCGCGCCCCTGCCACCGGGCGCCGGAGCGCATTCCATGCGGCCGCCCTCGTCCCACCATCGATCCATCCTCCCTATCCACACCGTCATCAATTACATCATTACCTACTTACACCGCCACCGCCACCCCGGTTGGCGGTGCGTTCGACCCTGAAGACGGCAGACCGGCTGCGGATCCGCGCGGCGAGCACATAGAGCACCGGCACCAGCACCAGGGTGAGCAGCGTGGAGCTGATCAAGCCCCCGATCACCACGATCGCCAGCGGCTGGGAGATGAAGATCCCACCGCCAGTGAGCCTCAGCGCCATGGGCAGCAACGCCAAAACCGTCGCCACCGCGGTCATCAGGATCGGCCGCAGCCGCTGCGCCGCACCCTCGATGACCGCGTCGAGCAGCTCCCGCCCCTCACGCCGGTACTGGTTGACCAAGTCGATGAGCACGATCGCGTTGGTCACCACGATCCCGACCAGCATCAGCATGCCGATCAGCGCCGCAACGCCGAGCGGGGTGCCGGTGAGCAGCAGCAACCCGATCGCACCGGTTGCGGCGAACGGGATTGCGACGAGCAACAGCAACGGCTGCAGCGGGCTGCGGAAGGTCACCACCATCACCAGGTAGACCACCGCGATCGCCACCAGCAGGGACCACTCCAGCTGGCCGAACGCGTCACTTTGCGCGGTGCTGACACCACCGATCTGCGCGCTCGCCCCCTCCGGAAGAGCCAGTCCGGTGAGCCTGTCGTGCAGCGCCCCGGTGACCGCGCCAAGGTCATCGGCTTCGGCGCGCGCGGTGATCTCGGCGCTGCGGGCACCGTCGGTGTGACTGATGCTCGGCGCGATGCTGCGCTGTGTCACCGTGGCGACGTCCGACAGCGGGATGGTGCCATGGGCACCGGCCAGCGATAGGGCGCGCAGCGCGGCGAGGTCACCCGGGGCGGCACCGGCGCGGACCACCACGGCCTGGGCGATGCCGCCGATGGTGAGGGTGCCGGCGGTACTGCCGCGCAACGCGGTGGTCACCGACTGCCCGATCTGCATTTCCGTCAGCCCCGCCTGCGCCGCCTTGCGCCGGTCGACGTCGACTGCGACGGTCGGTTGCGCGGCAGCGAGGTTGTTGCGCACATCAGTGGCACCGGGGATCGCCGCGACGATGTGCTGCACCGCGGCGGCGGCCTGCGCCAGCACTGCCGGGTCGGCAGCGCGCACCGAGACCTGCAGCATGTCCTTGCCGAACCCGCCTAGCACGGTTAACCGGCCGACCTGGTCGGGCGCGCCCAGCGCAGCCAGCCGGCGGCGCAGGTCGTCGCGCACCGCGGTGGCATCGGTGTTGGCGTTCACGGTGACGGCAAACCGGGTGATGTCACCGCTTTGATTGGTGCCGAATCCGACCGCGGCACCCCCGGGTGACCCGACCGTGACCTGGTAACTCGACACCCCAGGAGTAGCCGCCAGAACGCTCTCCACCCGCTTCGCGGCAGTGTCAGCCTGGGGCAGCGCGGTACCGGGCGCAAGCTGCTGGCTGACCGTCAACGTGTCGCCGCCCGCGTCGCCGAGGAAGTTCGTCTGCAGCCGTGGCACCAGCGCCACCGTGCCACCCCAGATCACCACGGCGATCAGCAGCGAGACACCCGGCCGGCGCAACGCGACCCGCAGCAGTGGCCGGTAACCACGCTGCAGCCGGCTATTCCGCCGCGAGCGTGGGCGATGTCGACGACCCAGACCGGCTTCCCGCGGCAATAGTGCGTGCGACAGCACTGGCACCACGGTCAGCGATACCAGCAGCGAACCGAGCAACGCCGCCGTCACAGCCACCGCGAAGGGACGGAACAGTTCGCCGACTTCCCCGCCGACGAAACCGATCGGCGCGAACACTGCCACCGTCGTCACCGTCGAGGCGGTGACTGCGCCGGCCACCTCGCCGACGGCGTTCAGGATCGCCACCCGCCGCGGCCGGTCATAGCCGAAGTGGCGCTTGATGTTTTCAATGACCACGATCGAGTCGTCGACCACCCGTCCGACGGCCACCGTGAGCGCGCCGAGAGTGAGCAAGTTGAGCGTGTAACCGCCGAGATCGAGCACGATCATCGTGATGAGCACCGACAGCGGGATCGACACCACCGTCACCAGCGTCGCGCGCACCGACAGCAGGAAGCCCAGGATCACCAGGACGGCGAAGACCAGGCCGAGAAGTCCTTCGTGGGTCAGATCGTCGACCGACTGCCGGATGAACGGTGCCTGGTCGAGAACCACCGTGACGGTGGCGCCGCGGGCGGTGCCGCCGAGCATCTCGGCGATGCGCGGCAGCGCACCACGGATCTCGTCGGACACCGCGACAGTGTTGGCGAGCGCCCTTTTCGTCACCGCGATGCCGATGCTCGGCACGCCGTTGGTCCGGGTATACCCGGTGGCCGGCACGGGTGCGGCCGTGATCGTGGCGATGTCTCCCAACCGCACCGGTGTAAGGCTCACCGCACCGGCGGGCGGTGCCACCACAGCAGGGGGCTTGACTCGCCTGCCGGGCGGAACGCCTGCGCGGGGCGCGGCGTTGAGGGTCGGCTGGGCGTGGCTGGTGGGCGTCGAAGTCGGGCGAGGTGAAACGCTGGGTGACGGGCTCGGTGGCGCCGCCGGCTGGAGCCGTGCAAGCATGCCCGAAGGGTGAATCCGGCCCCCGGTCGCCGGAGCGCCCGCGATGCTGCCGGTGGCCCCGAACGCCGGCGGCAGGTACAGGTCTTTCAACGCATCGACCGAGGTGATCGGGCTGCCCACCTCGACGGTGAGGGGGTTGGTATCCGGGGTGAGCTGACCAGCAGGTAACCGCACGCCGTTGGCTTGCAGCAGCGTCATCACACTGCTCAGCGATATCCCGTGCGCGGCGGCGGCCGCGGTGTCGACATCAACAGTGATCTGTGGATTAGGGATGCCCGACAGCGTCACCTCGGCGACGCCGTCGAGTCCGGTGAGCAGCGGGCGGACGTCGTCACGCAGCACGGCCGCGACCCGGTCGGCGTCGAGATTCGACGACACGGCGAGCTGCGCGACCGGAAGGCTGTCGGTACTGCCGGTGACGACCTTTGGGGTGGCGCCGGCAGGCAGGCTCACCCCTTGCACCGCGCGCTGGAATTGGGAGGTCAGTTCGGCCAGGTCAGAGCCATACGCCAGATCGACGACGACGATCGAGGAGCCGCCGGTGCTCGTCGAATGGGTGCCCATCACGCCCGAGATGCCGCTGATCGCGGCCTCGATTGGCGCCGTCACCTGCTGTTCGACAACGTCCGGCGAAACACCCGGATAGGCGGTGACCACGGTGGCCACCGGCACGTCCAGGGACGGCAGGAGTTCCCGGCGCAGCGCGGTAGCACTGATCACACCGAACACCACGAGGAGCACCGTGACCACACCGATGATCGCCCGGTTGGCCAGGCTGAGACGGGCGAGCCAGGTCATCGACGGCCTCCGCGCGGAAATAGGCGCGACCGACTGTAGCTAGGGCTGCCACGAATTATTGGCCTGATGCTGAAGGTTCAGTCAGCGTTCGCGCAACGGTTCTTATCGCCGCGGTCGCGTCGCGAGGATAGGCACCATCTTGCTACTAGATTAACCCTAAGCTGCAATTAAATAGCCGCCTTCTTACTGGTCGCGGTCCGCGCGGCCTCCGATGCCGGTGCCCCTCGGGCAACGGTTAACAATCATTACTTAGCCAGCCACAAGACGGCGATCACGCAGGGGCGGATAAGGGCTACCACTCGCCACCGAGCTGGCCGAATCAGCGATCACCGAATGCTCACTCACACAACGAAACTGCGGATGCAGAGCCAAGATTGACGACAGAGTACCTGGACCCAGGCGGCGTTATCCCAGATCACAGTGCGCATATAATTTCGACCGACCCGGCTGTTGCCGGGTCGACTCCTCACCGAAATGGTGGCAGCCGCGAAGGAAACGGCGGACAAAGCCGCGCAGCCAGCAGCCGGGTTTACTCCGCGCGCAACTGGGCCTGCACGTCGTCAACCGAGGTCACGGGCCGGTCACAGACGAACCCGCGGCAGACGTAGGCCGCCGCGCCACCCGAAATCAGATCCCGGCCGGCGAGCATCGGGTGCTTCGCACCCGGTTGGCCAGCCAGCACAACCGCTCCGCCAGGTGCCGTCCAGCGGGCCCTGGCCTCCAGCGCCGCGCGGGCCGCATCCCCGGCCGCGCCGATCACTGCCACCTGGATCGGTCCATGCGCCAGCGCCTCGGCGATGGTGAGCCAATGACCGGCAGCCTGCGGTGCCCTGGCCGGCACCACACCGGCTCGTTGCACCGAGGCCTCGGCCGCGGAGCGATACACCTCCGAACCGCTCAGCGCCGAGGCAGTGAGCAAGGCACCGGCGATCGCGGAGGCACCGGCCGGAGTGGCGTTGTCGGCCGGATTCGCCGGACGCCGGAACAGCGCCTCGGCATCGCTTGCGGTGTCGAACCAGGCCCCGCTGTGCTCCGGGTCGGCGAAGTGCTGCTGGGCCAGCTCCAGCACCGGAAGCGCCTCCTTGCACCAGCGGTCGGAGCCGGTGACCTGGTGCAGCGCGAGCAGGGCCTCGACCAGCCAGGCGTGGTCGGCCAGCACGCCGGCCGCCCGGCCCACCACACCGTCGCGGGAACTGCGCCGCAGCCGGCCATCGACCAGGTGCGTGCCCAGCATCAACTCCGCGGCAGCGACCGCGGCGGCAATCCACTCCGGGCGGTCGAACACGCCGCCTGCCTCGGCCAGGGCAGTGATCGCCATCCCATTCCACTCGGTGACCACCTTGTCGTCCCGGCCCGGTTGCGGTCGGGCGGATCGGGCCGTGAGCAGCGCAGCACGTACCCGCTCCCAACGATCGGCATCGTCGGGTTCGACGGGCAGCTGCAAGACCGACGTGCCGTGCTCAAAGGTCCCGACTTTCGTCACCACCAGCAGCTTCGCGGCCCACTGACCGTCATCGGTGCCGAGCACGTCGATGAGCTGCTGCGGGCTCCACACGTAGGTGAGGCCCTCGTGGCCGTCGGTATCAGCGTCCAGGGACGCCGCAAAACCACCCTGCTCGGTGCCCAGCCCGTCGAGCAGGAAGCTCACGGTGTGCTCGGCGACCCGGCGCGCGACGGCCGATCCGGTCAGCCGGGCCAGGTGCGTGTAGACGCGCAGCAGCAGGGCATTGTCGTAGAGCATCTTCTCGAAATGCGGCACTACCCAGGCGGCGTCAACGCAGTACCGCGCGAATCCGCCGGCGAGCTGGTCGTACATCCCGCCGCGGGCCATCGCCTCACACGTGCGCTGTGCCATGGACAGCGCGGGTTGCGAGCCGGTGCGCTCGTAGTGGCGCAGCAGGAACTCCAGCAGCATCGACGGAGGGAACTTCGGGGCCGTACCGAACCCGCCGTGGCGGTCGTCGAACTCCCCGGCCAGCTTGCCGACCGCGCCGGCCAGCACTGCCTCGTCCACTGCGGACTCGGCCAGTGGCGCGGCCCGTTCGGCGAGCTGCCCGGCGATGCGCTTGGCCGCTTCGCGCACCTGGTCACCCCGGCTCTGCCAAGCCTGGCGGATGGCGATCAGCAGCTCGGGGAAGCCAGGCATGCCGTGCCGCGGAGCGGGCGGGAAGTAGGTGCCACAGTGGAACGGCTCCCCGGAGGGGGTCAGAAAGCAGGTCATCGGCCATCCGCCATGGCCGGTCATGGCCTGGGTCGCCTCCATGTAGATGGCGTCGACGTCGGGACGTTCCTCGCGGTCCACCTTGATATTGACGAAGTTGGCGTTCATCACCGCCGCGATCTGCTCGTTCTCGAACGACTCGTGTGCCATGACATGGCACCAGTGGCAGGCGGCGTAACCGATGGACAGCAGCACGGGCACATCGCGCTTCGCCGCCTCGGCGAAGGCCTCGTCGCACCACGGCCACCAGTCGACCGGATTGGCGGCGTGCTGGAGCAGGTATGGGCTGGTAGCGGTCGCGAGACGGTTCCCCATGTGGTTATCCTCCCTGGCTGGGCGCCACGGCGGAACCGCTAGTCCTCATCAGGGTCAGTGCCAGTGCCGGGTCGATCGTCGAAGGACTTCGGCACCCGGCGCAGGTGCTTGTTCATCGAGCGCACCAGCAGCGCCACGGCGAGGAAGAACAGCAGCAAGACCACCAAGGCTTCCGGCGCGGCCTTGCCGAAGTCCTCGCCTTGCCCACCGGGATCGGGTGTGGGAGGCGGCGGCGCAACCGTCTCAACACCGGTGACCGGCGAGAAGCCCGCTGGCAGCAGCAGGGTCACGCGAACACCCGCTCCCGGACTCCGGAGAACAGGTCGTCTTCGGGCAGCGTGGTGTCAACCAGCGAACGAGCCAGCTCGTACTCCTCTGTCGGCCACAGCTGCGCCTGCTGCGCGTGCGGCAGCACGAACCACCGGCTCGCGGGGTCGATCTGCGTCGCGTGCGCCCGCAGCGCCTCGTCACGCACCGGGAAGTACTCGGCACACTCGACTTGAGTGGTCACCCGCTCCAGGATGTCCGGCCGCGACGCATCCCACTTCGCCAACCACTCACCGAAGGGTGACTCCTCCCCAGCGGCCAGCAGTGCCTCGTGAAACAGCTGCATGCGCTTGCGGGTGAAGCCGTGCGAGTAATAGAGCTTCAGCGGCTGCCATGGCGTTCCGGCTTCCGGGAAGCGCTCGGGATCGCCCGCGGCGTCGAACGCGGCCACCGACACTTCGTGGCAGCGGATGTGATCCGGGTGCGGGTAGCCACCTTTCTCGTCGTAGGTCACCACCACATGTGGCCGGAATTCGCGCATGACCCGCACGAGATCCCGGGTTGGGCCCTCCAGCGGTACTGCCGCAAAGCATCCTTCCGGCAGCGGCGGCATCGGGTCGCCTTCGGGTAGCCCGGAGTCGACGTAACCCAGCCACCGATGTTGCACGCCCAGAATCTGTGCGGCTCTGGCCATCTCCTGCTGGCGGGTCGCCGCCATCTGCGCCGGGTGTTCCGCCAGGTCGGCCGGCTCGAACGAGGGGTTGAGGATGCTGCCCCGTTCCCCGCCGGTACACGTCACCACCATCACGTCGTGGCCCTCGGCGACGTATCGGGCCATCGTCGCCGCGCCCTTGCTCGACTCGTCATCGGGATGTGCGTGCACCGCCATCATTCGCAGCTGCTCAGCCATGGATGCCTGCTCATCCCTTCTCCACGCCGGTGTCCCGGCGATGGAATGCTCCGTTAGTGGACCATTGTTCCCGGAGGGGCCGACAGTGACGTCAAGTGGGACCTCAAGTGGCACCTCACGTGACTGCCGTTTGGTGTGTGGCCGTCGAGGAGGTGCAACGCCGTGACCGCCGGCCAGCTTCCCGAAGGCCGCTACGGACGGCGTGCCAGCGGGCGCTCCCGGTGGGCCATCCCAGCCGGTCTGGTGGTCTCGGCGCTGCTCGGGCTGGCGGTCGCGGTGATCGGTTATCGCAACCTGGGCACCACACCGATACAGGGCCAGGCGGTGAGTTTCAACCTGTTGCCCGGCAACGCCGTGCAGCTGCGGCTGAGCGTGGTCCGAGACGACCCGTCGCACCCGGCGGTGTGCATCGCCCGGGCCCGCTCGCTCGATGGCGAGGAGACCGGGCGCAGGGAGGTATATGTGCCACCGGCGGCCGGGCCGATCGTGCTGTCGACCGTGGTACAGACCTCCCGGCCACCGGTCACCGCCGACGTCTACGGCTGTTCGCTCGAGGTCCCCGCCTACCTAGTTCCCGGGCCCCATTACTGACTTCTTTAACCCAGCTGAGCAGGCACTATCCCGAATCCGTCACCCGGAAGGCTGAGGCTGAACCGGACACATCGTGTTACCGTGGAGAACGCGCACGGCCCCGGGGCAGGGCCGTGTTTTTCCGTTCCGGCCGCCGGCTGCGATGCCAGCAGGTCGGATCGGTCCGCCCCGCGGTAGCGGACGTCGGATCTGAGGAGGAGTGATGACCGTGAGCGATACTCAGGTGGCCTGGTTGACCCAGGAAGCCTACGACCGGCTCAAGCACGAACTCGACGCGCTGGTCGCGAACCGCCCAGTCATTGCCGCGAAGATCAACGACGCCCGCGAAGAGGGTGACCTCAAAGAGAATGGCGGCTACCACGCCGCACGCGAAGAGCAGGCCCAACTCGAGGCGCGAATCCGCCAGCTGCAGGAATTGTTGCGAGTCGCCAAAGTCGGCAATGTCCCCTCGCAGTCCGGGATCGCCGCGCCCGGCATGGTCGTCACCGTGCGGTATCAGGATGACGACGAGACTGAAACGTTCTTGCTCGGCTCGTTGGAGGAAGTCGCACACGGTGATCTCGAGGTCTATTCGCCGAACTCTCCCTTGGGTAAGGCGATCATCGGTGCGCACGAGGGCGAGGACCGCCATTACGAGCTGCCGAATGGCGGTTTGATGACCGTCGCCGTCGTCAAGGCGGAGCCTTTTAGAGGCTAAATCTCATCGTCTTACTGCGCGACCTGGTAACCCGCCGCGTCCAGGTCGGCGATCAGGCCTGCGCAGTGGTGCGGGCCGCGCATTTCCAGGCTCAACGCGACCACCGCATCGCCGACTCCGAGCTGGTCGGCGATGCGGGAATGCGCGACATCGACCACGTTGGCACCCGATGCGCCCACCCGCGCCAACAGCCTGGCCAACTCGCCGGGCCGATCAGGCACGGTCACGCGCAGCGTCAGGAACCGACCGTCGACGCCCAATCCGTACCGGATGACATGCATCAGCAGCAGGGGGTCGACATTGCCGCCGGACAGCACGGCGCAGACCGGGCCGGGTAACCGCAGCGCCGGCTCCAGTAACGCCGCCACCGCCGCCGCGCCGGCCGGCTCTACGAGCATCTTGGTTCGCTCCAGGCACAACAGAAGCGCCTGCGACAGCGCCTCCTCGCCCACCGTGAACACCTCGTCGACCAGCGCGGACACATGCGCGAAGGTGACCGGCCCGACCTCGGAGACGGCGATCCCGTCGGCCATCGTGTGCCGCCGGCGCAACCGGACCGGCGACCCGGCGGCCAGCGATGCCGGCCAAACAGCTGCTTGCTCGGCCTGGACGCCGATCACTCGAACCTCCGGTTTGACGCCCTTGACCGCGGCGGCGATCCCACCGACCAGGCCACCTCCCCCGGTGGGCACCAAGATGGTCCCGACCTCGGGCAGCTGCTCCAGTACCTCCAGGCCCACCGTGCCCTGGCCGGCCAGCACGTCGGGATGGTCAAAGGGGTGGATGAACACAGCTCCGGTGTCGTGCGCGAAGGCGCGCGCCGCAGCCAGCGACTCCTCCACCACGTCCCCAACGAGGTGAACCTGCGCACCGTAACCGCGGGTCGCGGCGACCTTGGGTATCGCCGCGCTGACCGGCATGTACACCGTGGCGGCGGTGCCCAGCATCGCAGCGGCCAGCGCCACGCCCTGCCCGTGGTTGCCTGCGCTGGCCGCCACCACACCACGGGCTCGCTGGGCCGCGGACAAGCCATGAATCCGGACGTATGCGCCGCGAATCTTGAACGAGCCGGTCCGCTGCAGGTTTTCGCATTTAAGATGGACTCCGACGGCGCAGCGCTGCTCGAGCACCTCGCAGCGGCGCAGCGGCGTTTGTCTGACGATCCCGTGCAGGATCTCCCGGGCAATTTTGATCTTGTCGACGCCGACCAGCTCCATGAACGGCGATCCTGCCAGCTGGTCAGTGCACTGTGACAACTGTTCATGCTGTGACAGCTGCACACGCCGGGTAGCCCGGGGGTAAGGTCGTGGCGAGCATTTCGAGGAGGTGGGATGGAGCGCCGCTGGCTGCGGGTTGTGGTCACCACCGGCGTGGCTGCGTTACTCGCGGTCGCCGCCGTGGTCACCGCCGATCGGGCGGGTTGTGCCGAGCCGGGTAGTTACGTACGGACACCCGCAGGCGTCCAGCTCGTCGGCGGGTGTCTCAACAGCGCCGACCTACCTGTGGCACCGCCGCAGCCCATCCACCATCCGTCACTGCCCGTTAAACCCCCCTCAGGCGACTAGCCCCCGGCTCCCGTACCCCGATATGGAGACATATTCGGGGTACGGGTCAGGTGGCCGCGGTGCGTTAGCCGAGCGCGGTGAGCAGGTCGTCGATGAGATCTTCGGCGTCTTCGATGCCCACCGACAGGCGCAGCAGATCGGGGGGCACCTCCAGCTGGGTGCCTGTCGTGGAGGCGTGCGTCATCCGTCCAGGGTGCTCGATGAGCGACTCCACTCCACCCAGCGATTCGGCCAGGGTGAACAGCCGGGTTCGTGCGCACACCGCCAACGCCGCTGCTGGGCCACCGCGGACGGTGAACGAGACCATGCCGCCGAACCGGCGCATCTGCTTGGCGGCCACTTCATGGCCGGGATGGGTCTGCAGGCCCGGATAGCGCACCCCATCGACTGCGGGGTGGGCCTGCAGCGCTACGACAACACGCTCGGCGTTGTCGCTGTGTCGCTCCATACGCAACGCCAGGGTCTTGATCCCGCGCAGGGTCAGCCAGGCATCGAAGGGTCCGGGCACCGCGCCGGCACCGTTTTGCAAGAACGCCACCTGCTCGTCCACGGTGGCGTCATCGGTGATCAGTGCACCGCCCACCACGTCGGAATGGCCCCCGAGGTACTTGGTGGTCGAGTGCAGCACCACGTCGGCGCCCAGTCCCAACGGTGCCTGCAGGTAGGGGGTGGCGAAGGTGTTGTCCACCACCAGGCGAGCACCGGCTTCGTGCGCCAGCCCGGCCAGCGCCGCGATGTCCGCGATGGACAGCAGCGGGTTGGTCGGCGTCTCGCACCACAGCACCCGAGTGGTCGGGCGTATCGCGGCCCGTACCGCGTCGAGATCGGACTGCGACACGGCGGTGTGCTCGATCCCCCAGTGCCGCAACACCTTGTCGATCAAGCGGAACGTCCCGCCGTAGGCGTCGTCCGGGATGACGATGTGGTCACCAGGCCGGCAGATCGCCCGCAACAGCACGTCTGTGGCAGCCATCCCGGACGCAAAGGCGCGCCCGTAACGGCCGCCTTCCAGCGCGGCCAGACAGGTCTCCAGTGCGGTGCGGGTGGGATTGCTGGTACGGGCGTACTCGTGTCCATCGCGCAAGCCGCCCACCCCGTCCTGGACGAAAGTCGAGGTCGCGTGGATCGGCACGATCACCGAGCCGGTGTGGGGATCGGGATCCTGGCCGGCGTGGATCGCGCGGGTGGCGAAGCCTGTCACTCCCCCACCCTACGGCGGTTCATGATGTTGCATTCCTTGGTCGGCTGGCCGACGTGAACCACAATGGTGCCGACGAGGTGGTCTGCGAACGTCTGCCGCTTGCCGTTCCATAACGGCCGCACGTAGCCGATGCCGAAATCCAGCACATGACAGACCTGGCGGATCAGCGCCCGACCGAAGCCCACTGGTTGGCCCGTCGCAATCGATACCAACTTGGTGCCCGTTACCCGGCGCCCCAGGCTGCTGCCGGTGGTGCCCTGCAGATAGCCACAGTTCCAGATGCCAAAGCCCAGTAGCCCCAGGGACGCCGCGGCATCGATCACCAGGCGCCCGGTGCTGCCGGTGACGGCAGCGATCGGTAGCAGCAGACTCAGCGCGATGACCGGCGCGACACAGTCGATCAAGAAACTGACCGCCCTGGTACCGAAGCGCGCCAACGGTCCGGGTATGCGCGCCGCGCCGATGATCGCGAGTGAGGCGGCTGGCGAAACGGGTAGCGCGCCGGGATTGGCCGGCGACGTCGAAAACTGCTGCGCCTGCCGGTCATGGTGAGAGAAGTGGTGAGAAGGTGAGAATCGCCCGAATTGCGGTGGTGGCACCCGCAGCCTCTGCGGTGGGGGCAGCTGGGCGGGCTGCAGATCCACGGGAGGCCAACCGGGTGGCAGTGATGGAGGTGTCGGGGCCTTGGCCGATGAGCTGTCGGATGACCGCGGGGCGCCAGGCCGGCCAATGACGGATCGCAGCTTT